>NZ_PVWS01000016.1:0-83969 GCF_004126395.1 Roseovarius sp. A46
CGCAACCAACAGCCGCGCTGCGCCACCTGAAAGCTCCGCGCATCTGTCGGTTGCTCCACCTGCGCCTGTCGGCGTATCAACCCAAAGGGCTCCGGTTCCGGCTGGATGAAAGTTCAGTGGCAGGCCAGCCTGCCCTCACGCTACGGGTTTGTCAAATATACAATCGCCATTATTTGCGCCAACCAATACTGAGTAGTTGGCTAGTGGAACTTTCTTGGCTGCTGTAATGCTTCGAAAATTCGACACGGTGAAGGACGTGAGTTGCATTTTATGTCCCCAGAAACATCTGATATGTATTTTCTAGTCTACTGTAAAATCTATGGCAAGAATTCGTACAGGAAGGTTTGGGAGAGGTTTTCAATGCTCGGCAGGACACCGTGTTTGCCTCAGCATTCCTGCCCTTTTGCGCACATCCCCCTTCACCCCAACGCCCCCTCCAAATCCGCGATCAAATCCCCCGCATCCTCGATCCCCACCGACAGCCGGATCAGCGTCTCCGGGATGCCCGAATGCGGCTCGATGCTGGCGCGGTGCTCGGCGAGGCTTTCCACCCCGCCCAGCGATGTCGCCCGGTGAAACAGCCGCAGCCGCCCCAGCACCTCCAGCGCGCGCGCGCGGTCGCCCTTCACCATGAACGACAGCAGGTACCCGTACCCCCCATTCATCTGCCGCGCGGCGACGTCATGCCCCGCGTGCTCCGCCAGCCCCGGATATAGCACCGCCGCCACCCCCTCATGCGCCGCCAGGTACTCTGCCACCGCCATCGCGTTGGCGCACATCCGCTCCACCCGCAGCGGCAATGTCCGCATCCCCCGCATCAACAGCCACGCCTCGAACGGCCCGATCACCGCGCCTGCGTCATGCCGGTCGGTGGCGATCTCGGCCCACATCGGCAGCTTGGGGTCGCGGCACGACAGCACGCCGCCCAAAACATCCGAATGCCCCCCCAGCGCCTTGGTCGCCGAATGCATCGACAGGTCGGCCCCGAGGTCCAGCGCCCGGGTCAGCACCGGCGTCGCCGCCGTGCCATCGACCACCAGCACCGCGCCCGCCTTGTGCGCCATGCCGGATGCCGCCGCGATATCCACGGTCTTCAGCCACGGGTTCGACGGCGTCTCGATCCACACCATGTCCGCCGACGACCGGCACGCATTGGCCAGCGCGCGCGTGTCCGACGCGTCCACCTCGTCCAGTATGATCGCCCGGCGCACGCAATATTCGCGCACCCATTTCAGCGTGCCCCAGTAGATGCCATTCTGCATCACCACCCGCGCGCCCGACGGCAGCGCCCGGAACACCGCCGCCACCGCCGCCATGCCGCTGGGAAACAGCAGGCTCGCCGCCGCCTCTTCCAGCGCGCGCACCACCTCCTCGGCCTGCCGCACGGTGTCGTTCTGGTCCCGGCCATAGGTGTTGTCGGGGCGCAACAGCGCGTTGTCCTCGCCGCGCAGGTAGGTGGTGGCCAGGCTGATCCCCGGCACCGCGCCGCCGGTCTGCGCATCCATCGCACCCGCCGCCTGCGCCGCGATGGTGGCGGGGCTCAGTTTGCTGTTCTTCATGGCCGTTTTCGTCCTTTTGTTCGTTGTCTTTCAATGCGCACCAGCGCCGCTATCCCCCGCCCGGCGGCACCGCCGGGCAGCGCCTGCCTGCCCCCCGGCAGGCGCTTCAGACGTTACACCAGGTAGCAACGCCGCGCATTACTTGACCGCATCGCCGCTGGCACGGTTACGCCCGCGCGCCCGCCCAGGCAGGCGCTGCCCTCAGCACAACAGCACATCATGCCGCACTCTTTCACACCGCAAACAGCCGCCCCGGCCCCCAGCCCCGCGCCCGCTCGCCCGCACCCGCCAGCCGCAGCATATGCCAGAACATCGCCTGGTTCGAGGTCACCACCGGCTTGCCCAATGCCGCCTCAGCCTCGTCGATCACCGCCATGCTACGCAGGTTGGTGCAGGAGGTGAACACCGCCTCTACCCCGGGCCGCGCGCCGACGTCCAGCATCCCGCGCAACGTGGCCGCCTCGGGGATGCGCCCCACGATCCGGTCGTCGCTCTCGCCAAAGCTTTCCGAGGCCACCGCCTCGATCCCCGCTGCGCCCAGCGCCGCCTGCATCGGCGCCACCACCTCCGGCAGGTAGGGCGTGACCATGCCGATGCGGTCCACCCCCAGCACCCCCAGCGCCGCGATCACCGCGCTCAGCGGGTCGGTCACCGGCGTTCCGGGATGCGCCTCGCCCACACGCGCCGCCACCTCCGCAGGCCCGATCACCGTCGCGCCAGAGGTACACCCATACCCCACCGCCCCCAGCCCCGGCGGCAACAACGCCGCGCTGCGCGTCAGCTCCGGCGCCATATGCGCGAGGTCGTCGGGCGTGACATGGTCGCGCGCCGGGATACGGCTGTGCATCACATGCGCCGCGCGGCCCGCGAACACCTGCCGCGCCTCCCATTCGAGCCCCGTATCCACGCTCAGCACGATCAGGCCCAGCCGCAGCCCGCCCCCCGGCCCCTCGTCAAGCGCGTAATCCATCTGCCCCTCCTTCCGCCCGGCTCAGCGTGCCGCCCGAAACGGCGGCGCGCACGCCCGTGGTCCCCGGGCAGGACGTGGGCAACCCCCGCGCCACCCGCACCGCCAGATGCGCGAATGCCTGCGCCTCCAGCATATCACCATCGAGCCCCGCCTCCTCGACCGGCACCACCGGGCAGTCCAGCGAGGCGCGCAGCATCTCCATCATCACCGGGTTCTTGCGTCCGCCCCCGGTCACCAGAACACGCGCGGGTGGCACCGGGCAATGCTCCATCCCGCGCATCACCGCCGACACCGCCATCGCCGTCAGCGTCGCCGCCGCGTCGGAATCCCCCAGCTCGCCCACCAGCGCCACCATCTCGGCAAATGCGTTGCGGTCAAGCGACTTGGGCGGCATCCGCAGGAACCACGGCTCATCCAGGAACATCTCCAGCGCCCCCTGCGCCACCCGGCCCCGCCGCGCCAGCGCGCCGTCGTGGTCGCACTCGGCCCCCAGCCGCGCCTGCACCAGGTCGTTGATCGGCGCATTCGCCGGTCCGGTGTCAAAGGCCAGCAGCGCGCCGTCATCCTCGGGCCGCGCACAGCGCGGATCGACCCAGGTCAGGTTGCCCACCCCCCCGAGGTTGAGAAACGCCAGCGGCGCCCCGGCCCCGATCCATTTCGCGCAGGCGAAATGGTAGAACGGGGCCAGCGGCGCGCCCTCGCCACCGAACCGCACATCGGCGCTGCGAAAATCCCACACCACCGGCAGACCCAGCATCTCCGCCAGCCGCGCGCCGTCCCCCGCCTGATGGGTGCCGCGCCCGCGCGGCTCGTGCGCCAGCGTCTGCCCGTGAAACCCCACCAACGCGACCCCGTCAAAGCCGCGCAGCAACTCCGCATGCGCGTCCTCCACCACGCGCGCGGCGGCCTCGACCTCCGGCCCCACCCACTGCCCGAGTGCGCGGCGCAACACCGCGCGCTCAGTGTCCGAGTAGGGCCGGTAACCCACCGGGCCAAAGCCGTGGATTAGCTCGCCATCAGTCTCGATCATGGCGGCGTCCACCCCGTCCAGAGAGGTGCCCGACATCGCCCCAAGCGCCCGGATGCGCCCCGCCTTCAACATGGCCTTTTCCTTCGCCCCACGACTGCCTATACATGCCGCGCAAATCAAAGCGGGACAAGCGCCATGACCTACCACCCGAAATCCGATTTCATGCGCGTGATGATCGAGCGCGGCTTTCTCGCGGATTGCACCGATTACCAGGGGCTGGACGAGGCGCTCAGCGCGGGCGTGGTGCCCGCCTATATCGGGTTTGATGCCACCGCGCGCTCGCTGCATGTCGGCTCGCTCATCCAGATCATGATGCTGCGCTGGCTGCAAAAGACCGGGCACAAGCCGCTCACGCTGATGGGCGGCGGCACCACCAAGGTGGGCGATCCCTCGTTTCGCGCGGATGAGCGCCCGCTCTTGGACGATGCCGCGATCCAGGCCAATATCGACGGCATCCAGCGCGTCTTCGCCGCCTACATCACCTATGGCGACGGCCCCACCGATGCGCTCATGCTCGACAATGCCGAATGGCTCGACGGGCTGAAATACATCGAGTTCCTGCGCGATATCGGGCGGCATTTCTCGGTCAACCGGATGCTGGCCTTTGAATCGGTGAAATCGCGCCTCGACCGCGAGCAATCGCTGTCGTTCCTCGAATTCAACTACATGATCCTGCAGGCATATGACTTTCTCGAACTCAACCGCCGCTATGGCTGCGTGTTGCAGATGGGCGGCTCGGACCAGTGGGGCAACATCGTCAACGGGATCGACCTCACGCGCCGCGTGCTCGACCACGAGATCTACGGCCTCACCTCGCCGCTCTTGACCACCGCCGACGGGCGCAAGATGGGCAAATCCGCCGATGGCGCGATCTGGCTCGATTCCGAAATGTGCAGCCCGTACCAGTTCTGGCAATTCTGGCGCAACACGATGGACGCCGACGTGGGCCGCTTCCTGCGGCTCTACACCGAATTGCCCCTCGACGAGTGCAACCGCCTGGGCGCGCTCGCGGGGTCAGAGATCAACGAGGCCAAGATCATCCTGGCCAATGAGGTGACGACGCTGCTGCACGGGGCCGAGGCCGCGCAGGCCGCCGAGGCCACGGCCCGCGAGGTGTTCGAAAAGGGCGGCATCGGCGATGACCTGCCAACGCTCGACCTGAGCCGCGCCGAGGTGGCGGATGGCATCTCGGTGGTGCAACTCATCGTGCGCGCCGGCCTCGCCAAATCCGGCAAGGAGGCCAAGCGCCTCATCGCCGAGAACGGTGCCCGCCTCGACGACGCGCCGCTCACCGACGCGGGCCTCGTGCTCGACGCGGACGCGCTGTCCTCCCCGATCAAGCTCTCGGCGGGCCGCAAGCGTCACGCCCTCGTGAAACTCACCGACTGATCCGCCCCGATTTCTTCAAAAGAAATCGGCCCGAAGTCTTTTCAAGACTTCGACCCCCGTCACGGCAGCTTCACGAAACCCCGCTTGCACCCCCCGGGACGGCAGCCTATCCCTCCCGCCATGACCGATCACACCGCAGACGCCCCCGGCGGGATGGGCACGTTCGAGCGCTGGCTCTCGCTCTGGGTGGCGCTGGCCATGGGCGCGGGGCTGTTGCTGGGCAATCTCCTGCCGGGCGTCTTCCAGACCCTCGCCAGCGCCGAGATCGCCCGCGTCAACCTGCCCGTGGCGGTGCTTGTGTGGGCAATGGTTTACCCGATGATGGTGGGCGTCGATTTTGGCGCGCTGCGGCAGGTGGGCGAGCGGCCCAAGGGCCTCGTCATCACCCTGACGGTTAACTGGCTCATCAAGCCTTTCACCATGGCCGCACTTGGCGTGCTGTTCTTCAACCATGTCTTCGCCGGGCTGATCCCACCCGAGGACGCGCAGGGCTATCTCGCGGGGCTGATCCTGCTCGGCGCCGCACCCTGCACCGCGATGGTCTTCGTCTGGTCACAGCTCACCCGCGGCGACGCCACCTATACCCTCATGCAGGTCAGCGTGAACGACGTCATCATGGTGTTCGCCTTCGCGCCCATCGTGGCGCTGCTGCTGGGCGTGACCGACATCGCTGTACCGTGGGAGACGCTGCTGCTGTCGGTCCTGCTCTACATCCTCATCCCGCTCATCGCCGGGATCGCGACGCGCAGCCGTCTGATGCGGCAGGGGGGCGAGGCCGCGGTCGAGGCATTCCGCGCCCGCGTCAAGCCGATCACCATTCTCGGCTTGCTGGTCACGGTGCTGCTGCTCTTCGGCTTCCAGGGGCAGGTGATTATCGACACGCCGCTGGTGATCACCCTCATCGCCGTGCCGCTGCTGTTGCAGAGCTACGGCATCTTCATCATAGCCTACGGTCTCGCCCGTGCGTGGCGCGTGCCCTTCAACGTCGCCGCGCCTTGCGCGCTCATCGGCACGTCGAATTTCTTCGAACTCGCCGTCGCCGTCGCGATCAGCCTGTTCGGTCTCGGCTCCGGCGCGGCGCTCGCCACCGTGGTGGGCGTTCTGGTCGAGGTGCCGGTGATGCTCTCGCTCGTGGCCTTCGCCAACCGCACGCGCCACTGGTTTCCAGCCGCTTGACGCACCGCGCGCCGCCGGCCGCGAACCTTGCGGTTCGCGTCCTGAACCTACAGGTTCGCGCGGCCCGCCAGCGCGTCGTCCAGCACCTTTCGCACCACCTCGGGCGGCACGTCCCCCGTGATGAAGGCGTCGCCGATGCCGCGCGCGAGGATGAACCGCAGGGTGCCATCCACCACCTTCTTGTCCTGCGCCATCAGCGACAACAGCCCCTCGGCATCCGGCAATTTTCCTGGAATATCAGACAGGTCCGCCTTCATCTTCATGTCGCGAAGATGGGCGCGCACGCGGCTCGGCTCCTCCTGCGCGCACAGCCCCAGCCGCGCAGACAACTCGAACGCCAGCGCGCAACCGATCGCCACGCCCTCGCCATGCAGCAATCGCGCCCCATCATATTGTGTTGCCGCCTCCAACGCATGACAAAATGTATGGCCCAAGTTGAGCAAGGCCCGCTCGCCCTGCTCGGTCTCGTCGCGGCTGACGATCCCCGCCTTCATCTCGACCGAGCGTTTCACAAGATGGATGCGCGCCGCCATATCGCCCTTGGCGGCGGATGAGCTATGCTCTTCAAGCCATTGAAAGAATTGGCTGTCTCCCAACAGACCGTATTTCACGACCTCGCCATATCCCGCCCGGTAATCGCGCGGCGTCAGCGTGCCCAACACCTCCGTATCCGCCAGCACGAGGCTCGGCTGATGAAACGCCCCGATCAGGTTCTTGCCCCTTGGCGAGTTGATCCCTGTCTTCCCCCCGACCGAGCTATCCACCTGCGCCAGCAGGCTCGTCGGCACCTGCACGAACCGCACCCCCCGCCGCAGGATCGCGGCGGCAAAGCCGACAAGGTCGCCGATCACCCCGCCGCCGAACGCCACGACCACGTCGCCGCGTTCGATCCGCTGCTCCAGAAGCCACTCGACGACGCGTTCCAGGTGCGGCCAGGATTTCGTCGCCTCGCCCGGTGGCAGGGTCAGCAAGTCAGATGAAATTCCTCTATTGTCCAGCCCCTTACGGAGCGTTTCCCAATGCAGTCCCGCCACTGTCTCGTCGCTCACCACCGCCACGTGCGGGCGCTGCAACAGCGGCCTGATACGCGCGCCCGCCGCGCAGAGCAGCCCCGGCCCGATCACCACGTCATAGGCCCGCTCACCCAGTGGCACATGCACGGTTTCGATCATTTCACCTCCTCCAGAATATCCGGACGCGCGGCCAGCGCCGCCTCGACCTGCGCGGCCATGTCGTCGATCGCGTAGTCGCGATGTGCCTCTACTCGCACATCTGCCAGCGCATAGAGCGGTACGCGCGCCTCGTAGAGCTCGCGCAGCGTCTCTCGTGGATGAGCTGTGCGCAACAAGGGCCGGGTATTCTTGCCTTTTACCCGTGACCACAGCAGATCGAGCTCAGCATCCAGCCACACCGAAAGCCCCTTGCGCGCGATCATCTCACGGTTACGTTGCGCGAGAAAGGCACCGCCGCCGACCGACAGGATCGCCGGCGTCGCATCGAGCAACCGGTCGATCACCTCGCTCTCTCTGGCGCGAAAGAACTGCTCTCCATCCCTTTGAAATATCTCGGCAATTGTCATGTTGGCTGCCTTCTCGATCTCGACATCCGAGTCAAGAAACGGCACCCCCAAACGGGCCGCGAGCGCGCGCCCCACGGCGGTCTTGCCCGCGCCCATCATGCCGACGAGCACGATTGTTTTCTTAAGTTTCCAACGCTTGCCAGCCGCCACGCCCGGCGCTCCCTTGCCTCTTGGGGATATTTTGCACTCAATGGCGTGATCTTGCCGGAAATGCCAGCTATAAGTGGGAAAAATCACCCTCAGAGCACATGGACCGCCTCATGCTTCGCCTTATCAAATGGTTGTTCTACCTTGCAATTCTGGGGTTCATTGGGCTCGTGGCCTATGCCTATCTCGGCCCGTTCTTCGGTGCCGATTTCACCCCGACCCAAACCGAGACGCGGCAGGATATCATTCTTGAGATCGAGTAGCGCCTTTCTCGCCGCCCTTCTGTGGTCCGGCACCGCCGCGGCACAGGCCCCACTCTCGGCCATCGACTGGCTCGACGAGATGGGCACCGCCGCCGTCATATCCCCCGGCCCCGATGCGCCCGACACCGCCGACCGCATCTCGCGGCCCGACGTCACGGTAACGCCACTCGGCGCGCAACGCGCGGATTCGGTTGGGCTCTTGCCGAGCACCACGACCGGCCTGCCGCGGACGCTCTGGGAGGCAAGCAACACCGCCATCCTCACCCGCTATCTCGAGCGGCTGCCCGAGCGCCCGCTCCCCGCGATGCGAGCGCTCTACTACACGCTGCTGCTGGCTGAGGCCGACGCCCCCCCCGACAGTACCGGGGCCGCGTCGTTCCTGCACGCGCGCCTGGCGGCGCTGCGCCGGTTCGGCGCGGTCGAGCCCGCGCTGGCACTGGTCGAGCGCGCAGGCGGGTCGCGGCCGGGACTGTTCGACACCTGGCTCGACCTCGCGCTGCTCGACGGCCGCGAGGACCGGGCCTGCGCAGCACTCGCCGCCACGCCACACCTGAGCGATGATCCACGGTCGCGCATCTATTGCCTCGCCCGCGCGGGAGACTGGCAGACGGCGGCGCTGATCCTGCACGGGGCCGAGGCAAGCGGCGCGATCACCGAGCCGGACGTGACGCTCCTCGCGCTCCATCTCGAACCCGAACTCATCGAGGAGATCGCCCCGCCCGTGCCCCCCACCGAGTTGACGCCGCTTCGATTTCGTCTCTACGAATCCATTGGCGCACCACTCGGCACACATGGCCTGCCGCGCGCCTATGCCATGGCCGACCTGCGCGGTACGGCGGGCTGGAAGGCCGAGATCGTCGCCGCCGAGCGGCTTGCGCAGACCGGGGCGCTCGCTGCTACACGGCTCTTCGGGCTCTACACGGCGCGCAAGCCCGCAGCCTCGGGCGGTGTGTGGGACCGCGTCGCCGCGGTACAGGCGCTCGACAGTGCGCTCGCGCCCGGTGGCGGGGCTGAAGCGCTGGCCAAGGCGCTGCCCGCCGTGTGGGAGGGTGCGCGTGCGCTTGGGCTGGAAACGGTGATGTCCGAGATTTTCGCCGAGCGCCTTCTCGCCGCCGCCCCCCTGCCCGACCCGCTCGCTGCGCGCGCTGCCGAGATGGTCCTTCTGTCGCCGCTCTACGAGCGCGCGAGAGAGATCGCGTCACCCTCCATGCGCGACAGGTTCCTCGCCGGGATCGCCGAGGGCACCCCGGGAAACGCGGATGCCGCCACCCGGATGCAATCGGCGATCGCCGCAGGATTTGCCGCCACCACTGCCGCCCCCGAGCATCAGCAGATGATCGCCGAGGGTCGGCTGGGCGAGGCGATCCTCGCCGCCGCCGCGCTGCTCGACCACGGTGCCGAGAGGGTTGCGCCCTCGTCGGTGGAGGTCGCGCTCGCCACCCTGCGCGCCGCCGGGCTGGAGGACACCGCGCGGCGCGCGGCCTTGCAGATCGTGCTGCTCGGGCCGGACCAATGAACCTGGCCGAGAACCGCATCGACACCTTTCTCGAGGCGCAGGCTGCCGAACTGGGGGCCGCGCGCAACACGCTGATGGCTTATGGCCGCGACCTGCGCGCCTACGCAGGTTGGCTCATCACGCGGGGCGGGCGCGGCTTGCTGACGGCCACGCAGGCGGATGTCGAGGCCTATCTCGTGGCCTGCGATGCAGAGGGGCTGGCGCAGGCCACCCGCGCGCGGCGCCTGTCCTCGATCCGGCAATTCTACCGGTTCGCGGTGGATGAGGGCTGGCGCAGCGACAATCCCGCGATCCGCCTTCAGGGTCCGGGGCGCAGCCGGGCATTGCCACGCACGCTTACCGAGGGGCAGGTCGAGCGCCTGCTCGACGCCGCGCCACAAGTCGGCCGTGGTGAGGTCGAGCAGGTGCGCAACGGGGCTCTCCTGGCGCTGCTCTATGCCACGGGTATGCGGGTGAGCGAGCTCGTGGGCCTGCCGCTGGCCGCGGCGCAGGGCGACCCGGAGATGCTGCTGGTGCGCGGCAAGGGCGGCAAGGAGCGGCTGGTGCCACTGTCGCCACCGGCGCGCGCGGCGCTCGCTGCGTGGCTCGTGGTGCGCGCCCGCGACAAGCGGCGCGCGGCTTCGCCCTGGCTGTTTCCGTCGTCTGGCCGCGCCGGGCACCTGACGCGACATCGGTTCTATGGCCTCGTCAAGCAGATCGCCACCCGCGCGGGCATCGACCCTGACGCGGTCACGCCGCACCGGTTGCGCCATGCCTTTGCCACGCATCTGCTGGCGAACGGGGCCGATCTGCGGGTAATCCAGACGCTTCTGGGCCATGCCGATCTCGCCACCACCGAGATTTACACCCACGTACTCGACGCACGGCTGCGCGCGCTGGTGGAGGCGCATCACCCGCTCGGCACCACCCGCCGCAAGACTGACCCCAAGGGATGAGCGCGCGTCTGCCGCCTTGATTGAGCCGCCCTGAGACCGCATAACCCCGCCATATCATCTCAAGGACGCTGACCCATGGACTCGCTCGCCGCCTATCTCGACCCGACCTTCTGGATCACCGTCGTGGCGATTCTCGGGCTGCTGGTGCTCTCGGGTTTTTTCTCGGGCAGCGAGACCGCGCTCACGGCGGCCTCGCGCGGCAAGCTGCGCGCACAGGCGGAAAAGGGCTCGCGCGGGGCGGAGACCGCACTCGGG
Source organism: Roseovarius sp. A46 (assembly GCF_004126395.1). NCBI lineage: Bacteria > Pseudomonadati > Pseudomonadota > Alphaproteobacteria > Rhodobacterales > Roseobacteraceae > Roseovarius > Roseovarius sp. A46. The sequence goes on from NZ_PVWS01000016.1 coordinate 10,820, forward strand.
ATCACCGAGGACAACGAGCGCCTGATCGGCTCGGTTCTTCTCGGCAACAACCTCGTCAACATTCTTGCAGCCTCGCTGGCCACCGCCCTATTCACACGGCTCTTCGGCGAGAGCGGCGTAGCGCTGGCGACGCTGGTGATGACGCTTCTTGTGCTGATATTCGCCGAGGTGCTGCCCAAGACCTATGCCATCACCAATGCCGAGTTGGCGGCGGCGCGCACCGCGCCGGTGATCGTCTGGGTGATCCGCGTCTTCGACCCAATCGTGTCCGCGGTGCGCTGGCTGGTGCGGCTGATCCTGCGCTGCGTCGGTGTGCAAACCGACCCCGACAGCCACATCCTCGCCGTGCGCGAGGAGATCGCCGGTGCGCTCTGGCTGGGGCAGTCCGAGGGCGTGGTCGAAAAGGAGGATCGCGACCGCATCCTGGGCGCGCTCGATCTCAGCGATCGCGCGGTCGAGGAGGTGATGATCCACCGCTCGCGCATCCAGATGCTCGACGTAGAGGCCCGCCCGCAGGATATCCTGTCGCAATGTCTTGCCAGCAACCACACGCGCCTGCCTCTCTATGAGGGCGATCCCGACAATATCGTCGGCATCGTCCACGCAAAGGACCTGCTGCGCGCCATCCACAAACTCGCCGTGGAGGGCGATAACAGCACCGGCGAACTCGACGATTTCGACGTGCGTACCATTGCGCGAGAGCCATATTTCATACCCGAGACGACCACGCTCGACGAGCAGATGCGCCAATTCTTGCGGATGCGGAGCCATTTCGCGTTGGTGGTGGACGAATATGGCGCGCTTCAGGGGCTGATCACGCTTGAAGACATCCTCGAGGAGATCGTCGGCGAGATCGTCGACGAGTTCGATGCCGAAACCGATCACCCGGTGCGCCGCGCCTCAGACGGCGACTATATCGTGGACGGGGCGATGACCATCCGCGACCTCAACCGCGCCACCGACTGGACCCTGCCCGACGACGCGGCCAACACCGTCGCGGGGCTGGTGATCCACGAGGCGCAGAGCATCCCCACGGTGGACCAGGTGTTCAGCTTCCACGGCTTCCGCTTCCAGGTCATGTCACGCAAGGATAACCGCATCACGAGGCTGAAGATCCGCAAACTGTGAGGGGGCTTTTGGCCTGGAGCGGACGTTGCAGTGAGCCGCGCCATCTCATGTCCGCGGCCAGGCGATCCAACGGTTTTTCAGGGCACTTTATTTCTGCTTTTCCGAAAAACATGCAATCGGCACGCTAGCTTAGCCAAATCGCCTGTCCGGGGGGCGGACATGCGATGGCGCGGCGGCCTTCGGCCTTGATTCCGCGCCGGGACCAGATGGTCCAACGTCCGCTCAAGGCCACCCAGCGACTTTCCGCCCGTCCGCGCCTCACCCACCCGCCGGGAACACGAAACACCGGTCGCGGCGGATCATCAGCCACAGCGGCTTGCCCGGCTTGGGCAGGAACACGTTGGGCACGCTCGCCTTGATGAGCGAGCCGTCGTGGTCCATGCGAAACTCCACCAGGCTTTCCGACCCCATGAACCGCGCCCGCGTCACCACCCCGCGCGCAGGCGTGCCGTCGAGCGGCGTGGGGTTGGGCCCGCGCCCGTTCCGGTCGAAATCGATCTTGATGTGCTGCGGACGGATCACGATCTCGACCACTTGCCCGTCCGGCACGCCAGGGGCGAGAAACTGGCCAAAGGGGGTCTCGGTCAGCGCCCCGCGCACGGTGCCCCGGATCACGTTGATTTCGGAGAAGAACGCCATCGCGCTGCGATCCATCGGCGCGTTATAGACGTTGTAGGGCGCGCCCTGCTGCACGATCCGCCCGTCGCGCATCAGCGCGATCTGATCCGCCATGCGCATCGCCTCCTCCGGCTCGTGCGTGACCAGCAGCACGGCGGTGTCCTCCTCGCGCAGGATGTCGAGCGTCTCGTCACGGATACCATCGCGCAAGCGGTTGTCGAGCCCCGAGAACGGCTCGTCCATCAGCATGATCCGCGGGCGCGGCGCCAGCGCACGCGCCAGCGCCACACGCTGCTGCTCGCCCCCCGAAAGCTCGTGGGGGAAGGCGTCGATATGATGCGCCAGATGCACCCGCTCAAGCAGTTCGATCACCCGTGCGCGCCGCGCCCGTCTCGGTCCGTCGAGGCCAAATCCCACGTTATCGGCCACGCTCAGATGCGGAAATAGCGCGAAATCCTGGAACATGAGGCCGATCCGCCGCCGCTCGGGTGGCACGCGGAAGATCGTGTCGCACACCAGCTTGCCATCGACATGGATCTCGCCCGAGTCCTGCATCTCGACGCCCGCGATCATCCGCAGGGTCGTCGACTTGCCGCAGCCCGACGGTCCCAGCAGGCACATCACCTGCCCCGGCAAGACCTGCAGCGATACGTCGTCTACCACCAGCCGCCCGTCATAGCGGCGCGTGACGTTCCTGATTTCCAGCCGGGGAGTGGGGCTTTGCACCGGTGTCTCTCGCCATCTATCCGACCGATTTGATCGGCCTTTGAACGCAGCCAATAGCAACCCCACCCCGCCCATGCAAGCACCGCCGCCCCTGCGCCGTTGACAGCGTGGAATCGAAGTGCTTGTGTGCCCACGGATTTTTCATACCGGAGTTTGACTCATGCGATTTATCACAGGCGCCGCTCTGGCGCTCTGCCTTGCGCTTCCCGCCCATGCCGAAACTGACCGCGAGGCACGGCTCGCCGTCGCGCGCGACTATGTCGAGGCCAGCATGGCCGACACGAACATCCAGGAGTTCATCCGCCAGATATGGCAGCCGATGGTGCAGCAGATGGCCGCCAACCGACAGGCGCTCTCGCCCGCGCAGGTGGCCGATATCGAGGCGCTCTTTTCCGAGGAGTTGACCGCGCCCCTCACCGAAGTCATGCGCCGCCAGGACGAGAACCTCGCCGATCTACTGACGCTTGAAGAATTGACGGCACTGCACGATTTCTACACTTCCGAGCACGGCGGCGAGGTAATGCGCAAGATGCCGCGGCTGGCGCAGGCGCAACAGCCGATGATCTCCGCGGTGTTGCAGGACGCCATGCCGCGAATGATGCCCAGGATCGAGGAGATCACCACCCGCGCGCCCAAGGCGGATTAGACCCGCGCCAGCACGGCCCGCGCCGCGCGCAGTCCCGGGGCCTCGCCCCCCTCGCCGAGGCGCTGCATGGTGGTCTCCATCGCCGCTTCTTGCGCGTCCGGGTGCTCCATCACCTGCAAGAGCGCCGGCGCGATCGCCTCGGGGCGGCAGGCCCGGCCGATGAATTCCGGCACCGCGCGGGTCTCGCTCACGAGGTTGACGAGGGTGAGCGTATCCACCCGGATGAGCCGTGACAGGATCGCGCGGCTGAGCGGCGCCATGTCGTAGGCGATCACCATCGGCGTGCGCGCATGCGCAAGCTCCAGCGACACGGTGCCCGACGCCGCGAGCGCCAGGTCAGCGGCGTGAAACGCGCGGGCCTTCTCGGCGGCATGGTCGGGGTCATCGGGCGACAGGATCAGCGGCTGCTCGGGCCAGTCCGCCAACGCCGCGCGGACCAACGGCACCATCGCCGTGGTGGTGGGTAGCACCAGCCGCGCCTCTGGCCGCACGTCCAGCACCCGCCTGATCGCCGCGCCGAAAACCGGGGCGAGCCGCGTCACCTCACCCCGCCGCGAACCCGGCAGCACCAGCAGGAGCGGCGCGTCGCCGATCCCGTGGCGCGCGCGGAACGTTGCCACCTCCGCCGCGTCGGGATGCGGCTCGGCCACCACCGGGTGGCCCACGAAATCGCAGGCCATGCCCGCGGCCTCCATCAGCGGCGGCTCGAACGGCAGAAGTGCCAGCACCTGATCGACATACTGCGCCATCCTTGCCGCGCGCCCCGCCCGCCAGGCCCAGACCGAGGGGGCGACGTAGTGCACGGTACGGATGGCCGGATTCGCGGCGCGCACCTGCCGCGCCACGCGCAGACCGAAATCCGGGCTATCGATGGTCACCAGGACGTCCGGCGCGGTCTCCAGAACGGCGGCGACGGTCTGCGCGAGACGGCGGCGCAGATGCAGGTAGCGCGGCAGTACCTCCGCCAGCCCCATCACGCTCAGATCGTCCATCGCGAACAGGCTGTCGAGTCCCTGCGCCTGCATAATCGACCCGCCCACGCCGAAGAATCGCGGCGTGGCGAGCGTCTTGAGACCGGACATCAGTGCGCCGCCCAGCCGATCGCCGGACGCCTCACCCGCGACGAGAAACACCTTCACCCCTGCCCCCCGGACGACCCGCCGTCGCGCACCCACAGGAACAGGCCCGCGCCCGCCAGCACCTCGATCACCCGGGCACGGTCGAGCACCATTACACCGCCCGCTGCAATCACGATACCGGCAAGCCCTGCCTCGGCGGCGCGCGCGGCGGTATCGGGGCCGATCACCGGCATATCCACGCGCATCTCCTGACGGGGCTTTGGCGCCTTGTATAGAAACGCGGGCGTGGCCTGCGCATCCGCCGCGCGCCGCCAGTCGACGGCTGCATCGAGCGCGAGGTCTAGCGGGTTGAACGCCCCCAGTGCGAGGTCGGCCAGCATGGCGTCGGTGCCGCGCGCGTCCTCGCGTGCGACGACCGTGCCACCGCGCAGGACCACCGCCTGCCCGGTATCGCTGCGCCCCATCTCGGCCAGCGCGGCCTCGGCGGTGGGCAACGCCGCGCGCACCTCCGGGGGCAGCGCACCCACCGGCACGCCGGCCTCCGGCAACAGGTCCGGCGCGATGGCCGCCGCGCCCACCACGGCGATCCCCGCCTCCTCGATGATCGCCACGATCTCGCGCAGGGTGCCGTCGTCGCCCTTGGCCATCGCTGCCATGAGGCGTGGCACCAAGGGCGCGGTGGCCGCGTCGATGCGGCTCGGGTCCACCTCGGGCCGCCGCATAGCGCCCGCCATGCACAGCCGCGTCACCCCGCGCGCGCGCAATTCCTCCAGCAAGCTGCCGAATGTCTCGAGCCGAAAGCCCAGCCGGGGCATATCGCCGGTGACCTGCGAGGGAAACTGCTCCACCTCGCACAGCACAGGCACCTCGCCCCGCGCCAGCAGCACCCGCACCAGGTGCGGCGGCACGCCGCCCTGCCCGGCGATAAGCGCGAGGCCCACCGGCCTAGCCCTGCCCGGGGGTGAGGTAGGAGCGGTCGGAATGCGCGGTCACGAAATCGACGATCCGGCGCACGTAATCGCTCGTTGTCTCCTCGCCCAGCCTGCGTGCGCGGTCCTGGAACGCGCCCTCGCCCTGCGCCAGCATCTGGAACGCGGCGCGCAGCGCGGTGATGTCGGCGCGCGGCACGCCGCGCCGCTTGAGCCCCACGAGGTTGAGCCCGTCGAGATAGCCGCGCGGCCCCTGCACAAGGCCATAGGGGATCACGTCGTTGGTCACCATCGTCACCGCCCCGATAATCGCGCCGCGGCCGATACGCACGAATTGATGGACCCCCGACAGCCCGCCGATGATGACATCGTCCTCCAGCACGCAATGCCCCGCGAGGGCCGCGTTGTTGACCACGATCGCCCGGTCTCCGATCTGCACGTCATGGGCCACGTGACAGCCCGCCATGAACAGGCCGTCGTCGCCCACGCGCGTGACACCGCCGCCGCCCTCGGTGCCGGTGTTCATGGTGACGTGCTCGCGGATACGGTTGCGCGCGCCGATCACCAGCCGCGTCTCCTCGCCACGGTACTTCAGATCCTGCGGAATCTCGCCGATGCAGGAGAACGGAAAAATCAGCGTGCCATCACCGATCTCGGTCGCGCCGGTCACCACCACGTGGGACTTGAGCGTGACACCGGGAGCAAGCCGCACCCGCGGGCCGACATGACAGAACGGCCCAATCTGGCAGCCCTCCCCGATCTCGGCCCCCGGCTCGACCACCGCCGCCGGGTGGATCATCGTCTCGCTCATCGCGTCAATCCTTCGGCATGTCCATCATGGCGGTGAATTCCGCCTCGGCGGCCACCTCGCCCGCGACCGAGGCCACGCCCGCGAATTTCCAGACCTTGCCGCCCGGCTTGCCCCGGCGCGTCTCGACCTTGAGCTCCAGCACGTCGCCCGGCACCACCATGCGGCGGAACTTGGCCGTCTCGATGGCCATGAAATAGACCAGCATGTTGCGCTCCTCCAGACCCAGCGCACAGCCCACCATGACCGCAGCGGTCTGCGCCATCGCCTCGATGATGGTCACCCCCGGCATGATCGGGTGGCCCGGGAAATGGCCCTGGAAATGCGGCTCGTTCATCGAGACGTTCTTGAGGCCGCGCGCCGAGTTGAAGCCGTCGATATCGACCACACGATCCACCAGCAGGAACGGGTAGCGATGCGGGATAATCCGCTGGATCAGATGGATATCCGCGGATTTCAGCGGCTCGCTCATGGCACGTCCTCTCAAAGTTGCGACGCGCTGTCCCTAGCAAGTGCGCCCGCGCGGGGCAAGCGCGGCGCGCGGCTACTCCTGCGGCGCGTCGGGCGGCTCGGGGCCCTCGCCGATGCGGGCGTCGATGCGCGAAACGGCGATATCGGTCACGTCGGCCACCTCGGCGCGCAAGATCACGCTGCGCACATCCAGCAGCGCCACCGCATCCGCCTCGTTCAGGATATCACCCAGAACCGGCTGCACCACCCGCATGAACTGCACCGGCGCGAGATCGCGCTGCCGTTCCAACTCGCGCGAGAGCCGCTCGCTCTCGCGGCGCAGTTGCGTCACCTTGGTATCGAACGCGTCGGCCATCTCGCGAAACTCGTCCGGCGGGGTGGTGGCGCGCAACTCCGTGAGCTTCTGCTCTTCGGCCTCGAGCTCGGCGGCCACGCGATCGTTGCGCGAGATCAACGCGTCACGCTCGGCCTCGATCCCGGCCTGGAGCTTCTGGCCATAGGCGGTTTCCGCCAGCAGCCGCTCGATGTCGATCACAAGCACATCGCTCTGCACGACGCCCAGTTGCTGCGCCCGCGCGGGCGCATCCGCGCCCCCCGAGAACAGGGCCAGAAACGTTGCGAGAAAGAGCCCCGCGCGCATAATCAAAAGTCGGTGCGAACCGTCAGGTTGAAGCTCTGCTCGAAATCGCCCGGCTCCTTCTTGAGTGCGTTGGAGAAGTTCATCCGCAGCGGCCCGAAGGGCGAGCTCCAGAACACCGACAGGCCGATGACGTGGCGTGGCTCGAACCCGGTGGCGGCGAGCGTGCCAACCGCCGCGCTCTTGTTGTCGACACCCCAGATCGCGCCGACATCGTAGAACGCGCCACCGGTGATACCGTATTCCTCCGGCAGACCGATGGGGAATTCAGCCTCGAGCTTCAGCGCCGCGTAGTAGTCGCCGCCAAGATGCTCGTTGCCCTCGACCGGGCCCATCCCGTTGGGCTCGAACCCGCGGATCACCTGATCGTTGAAGCGGTTGAGGAATCGGCTGTTTTGCCCGCTGTTGAACTCGATCGCACCACCCTCGACGATGGCACGCAGCGTCACTTCCTCGTTGAGCACCGCGGTCTGTCCGACCAGCCGCAGGGTGGTCTTGATATACTCGTTATCCCCACCGAGCCCAGCCAGTTCCTGCCCGAAGGACAGAAGTATCCCCGAATTGGGGTCGAGACCGGTGCGGCGCGTGTCAAAGCTGTAATCATAGCCCACGGCACTGGTCCAAAGGTCGCCCTGATTGATCTCGTTCTGGAGAATGCCACTGTTGCCGTTGTAGTCCGACATCTCCTCGTAGCGACCGTTGTAGAACAGGCCCAGACGTCCATTCTCGCCGGTGGGAAAGGTCAGGCTGGGGCGGAACACACCGATGGCGGTATCGAACAGGGCGTTGTCGCTGTCGGTCTCCTGGAACGCGAAGTCGAGCCCGAACGCCACGTCCCGCCCCAGGAAGGCGGGTTCGACGAAGCCGATGTTGTAGTTGAGCGTGTCGCCGGTGCCCAGGATGTTGAATTTGAGTTCCTGCCCCCGTCCGAGGAAATTGCGCTCGGACAGGCCGAATTGCAAACCCAGACCCGAATTGGTCGAGAAGCTGGCACCGACCGAAACAGAGCCGGTCGTGGTTTCCTCGACATCGGTCTCGATCACGACCTGGTCGGGACGCGACCCCTCGCGCGCGTTGACATCGACATTCTCGAAGAAACGCAGCGCACGGATGCGCTCGGCCGCCTGCCGGATCGCGCGCGGATTGAACGGATCGCCCTCGGCGGTGTCGAACTGGCGCCGGATCACCCGGTCAAGCGTGGTGGTGTTGCCCTCGATATCAATACGCTCGACGAACACACGCGGTCCCCGCTGGAGCACGAATTCAACGTCGAGCGTCAGCTCGCGGTCGTTGCGCGTCACCCGTGGCTCGACGCGCAGGAAATCCACGCCCTGCTTGACGCCCAGCCGCTCCATCCGGGCGATGGCATTTTCGACCACGTTAGGGGAGTAGACCACGCCAGAGCGCAGCTTGAGCGTGTCGTGATACGGCTCGGCCTCCACGGCGTCATACTCGCTCACCGTCGTCACCTCGCCAAAGCGGAACTGCTGCCCCTCTTCAACGTTAAAGGTAACGAAATAACCGTCGCGTTCGCGCGCCAGCTCGGCATTGACGCCGGTCACGCGGAAATCGACATAGCCCCGCGAATTGTAGAAGTCCGTCAGCACCTGCCGGTCAAAGCTTATCCGGTCCTCTACGAAGGTATCCCTGCTGATGATCGCACGCAAAAGCCCCGCCTGCTTGCTCTGGATCGCGCGGCGCAGGCGACGGTCGGAATAGACCCGGTTGCCGGAAAAGCCGATACGCTTGATCTCGATGGCGCCGCCCTCGAAAATCTCGAAAACGACGTCCACCCGGTTGTCGCTACGGCGGATCACCTTGGGCGTGACCCGCGCCGAAATGCGCCCGTTCTGGGCATAGGCCTCGGCGATGGTAGCGGCGTCGCGCTCGGCCTGCGCGGGGCTGAACACCTGCCGCGACCGGCTCTGGATAAAGCCCGACAACTCCTCGTTCTTGAGCTTCTTGTTGCCCTCGAAGGCGATGCGGTTGATGGTCGGGAACTCGGTCACGCGAATGACCAGGCGGTTGCCCTGCGGATCGAGCTCGACGGTCTCGAACAGGCCGGTATCGAGAATGCGCTGATAGGCAGCGTTGAGCTCGCCCGCGCTCACCGTCCCGCCCCGTGCGATCTCGGCATAGGACAGGATCGTATCGCCCTCGATCCGCTGATTGCCCTCGATCGCCACCTCGGTAAAGCGGTATTCCTGGGCCTGACCCTGCGAGGCAAGCCCGACCAAGGCGAGCGACAGCACCGCAACTAGGTGGAAAAGACCCTGTTTCAAAAAGGCGGCAAGCGGCCGTGCCGCGTCACAATCGCTCATCGGTCAAACCCAGTCAGACATCCCATTAACCGAAGTCACTACCCGGTCTGTCAGGGCTTGTCAAAACGCGAATGACCGGGTCACAGCGTGCCGAGATATCCCGCCGCCATCAGTGCCGCAGCCAGCGTCGCGGCAAACAGCAACAGATCGGCATTGACGGCGACCAGCACGCTTGCGCCGCGATATGCGTCCCTGAGACTTGGCATGATCCGCTCCTTCGCGCATAATTCCGGACATTGCCGAGCTTGCCTGCCCGCAATGACGAATTTTTGCTCGAATCGTGGCAAGAATCGGGCGCGCGCACCTTGTCAGCGCGCCGCCATGAACGCCGCGAGCCGCGCCAGCCCCTCCTCGATATCTGCCGTCGCGCGCGCATAGGAAAAGCGCAGCGTTCCCGCCCCGCGACCGGGGTCGAAATCAAGCCCCGGTGTCACCGCGACGCCCGCGCGTTCAAGGATTTCGGCGGCCAGCGCGCGGCTGTCATCGGTCAGGTGGCGCACGTCGGCATAGACGTAGAATGCACCGTCGGGTGGCGCGATCCGGTCAAAGCCCGCCTTGGGCAGCCCCTCCAGCATCAGCGCACGGTTACGGGCATAGACCGCCCGGTTGGCCTCCAGCTCCTCGTGGCAGTCCATCGCCGCCAGCGCCGCGATCTGGCTGGCATGTGGCGGGCAGATAAAGAGATTCTGCGCCAGCCGTTCGATAGTGCGCACGTGATCCTCGGGCACCACCATCCAGCCGATGCGCCAGCCGGTCATCGAGAAATACTTGGAGAAAGAATTGATGACGTAACAGTCGTCGGTGATCTCCAGCGCGCTCACCGCGCGGGCCTCGTAATGCAGGCCATGATAGATTTCGTCGCTGATGAATTGCCCCCCGGCCTGTTGCGTGGCGCCAATCAGCGCCGCCAGCCGGCCGCGGTCCAGCATCGTGCCCGATGGATTGCCCGGGCTCGCCACCAGCAGCCCTGCCAGATCGCGGTCCGCGAGGTCTCCGGGCACTGGTTGCAGGCGGTTTTCCGCCGACGTTTCGATATCGACGGGCACGAGGTCCAGCGCGCGCAGGATCTGGCGATAGCTTGGATAGCCCGGAGCGCCGATTCCCACCCTGTCGCCCGCGTCGAAGAGCGCGGTGAAGGCAAGGATGAACGCCCCCGACGATCCCGGCGTGATGACCACGCGCGCGGGGTCGAGATCAACGCCATACCATTCGCGGTAATGCCGCGCGATGCGGGCACGCAGCTCCGGCAACCCCAGCGCCACTGTATAGCCGAGCGCGCCCGCCTCCATCGCCGCGGCCAGTGCCGCGCGCGCACCCGCAGGGGCCGGGGTGCCGGGCTGCCCCACCTCCATGTGGATGATCCGCCGCCCCGCCTCTTCGGCGCGGCGCGCGGCCTCCATGACGTCCATCACGATGAACGCATCGACCTTGGATCGGCGGGCACGGCGCATTACATTCCTCCTCGAACGGGTGCGGCACGCCTCCGTTTCACTGACAAAGGCAGGCAAGGTCAATGCAGCCAATCCGATTTATCGCCGCACTGCTGGTGCTGGTCGTGACGCTCGCCGCCCCGGCGCGCGCCGTCACGCTGTTGCGCGATCCCGATATCGAGCACGGGCTGAAGATGCTGGCCGAACCGGTGCTGCGTGCCGCCGGGCTCAGCCCCGAGCGGGTGGATATCCTCGTGCTCGACGCTCCCAGCCTCAATGCCTTCGTCGTCGATGCCAATTCCATTTTCCTGCATTCCGGGCTGATCCTGCGGATGGACAACCCCGCCATGCTGCAATCGGTGATCGCCCACGAGGCCGCGCATATCTCCAACGGCCACCTGATGCGCCGCCCCATCAACCTGCGCAACGCCCGCAACGCCGCCGCACTCGGCACGATCCTCGCGGGCATCGCGGGCGCCGCCGCGGGCAGCGGGGAGTTCGCCGCCGGGGCGGCGGCAGGGATACAGGGTGCGGCGATGCGCAGCTTCTTCTCGCATACCCGCGCCGAGGAAAACGCAGCCGATACCAGCGGGATGCGTTATCTGCACAGCGCCGGCGTCAACCTCTCGGGCGCGGTGCAGGTGATGGATCTCTTCCGCGGACAGGAATCGCTGTCGCTGACGCGGCAGGACGCCTATGCGCGCACGCACCCACTGTCGCGCGACCGCTTCCGCCGGGTGCGCGCGCTGGCCGAGGCGCAATCGGGCGAGGCCAGACCCGACCGCGAGGCCGAATACTGGTTTGCCCGCACCAAGGGCAAGCTCTCGGCCTTCCAGCGCTCGCCGAAATGGACGCTGACGCGCGCGGGCGAATCGGGCTTCGAGGATGTGCGCCTTATGCGACAGGCGGTGGCGTATCATCGCCTCTCTGATCTCGGTCGTGCGCTGCCGGCCATCGACGCGGCCGTCGCTCGGCGGCCCGATGATCCCTACCTGCACGAGTTGCGCGGCCAGATCCTGATGGAAAGCCGCCGGATCAAGCCCGCGGTCGCCGCCTATGCCCGCGCCGCGAACCTCGCGCCACGCGACGCGCTCATCCTCGGCGCCTACGGGCGCGCGCTGCTAGCCGACGGGCAGGTACAGCAGGCCGCCCGCCGGCTCGAGGAGGCCCGCGCTCGCGACGGGCGCGACATCCGCGTGCTGCGCGACCTGGCTCAGGCCGAGGCGCAGATGGGCAATCGCGGCATGGCCTCTGTCCTCACCGCCGAGCGTTATGCGATGGCAGGCCGTCTCAAAGATGCTAGGATACACGCCGAACGCGCCAGCGGCCTGCTGCCTCGGGGTTCGCCAGGCTGGCAGCGCGCACAAGACATCCTTGCGACCGCGGACGCCGCCGAGAAACGGAGAAAGTGACAAAGTGACCCTACCCTACCGACTCGTGACCGCCGCCCTGCTCTCGCTCGGCATGTCCTTGCCCGCCCAAGCGCTCGACCTCGACAATCTGAGCACCGCCGACCGCGCGCTCCTGCGCAAGGAAATCCGCGCCTACCTGCTCGAGAACCCCGAAGTCATCATGGAAGCGGTGGCCGTTCTCGAGGAACGTCAGGCCACCGGTCAGGCCGAGGCAGATGTTCAACTCGTGCGCGCCAATGCCGAAGCGCTCTTCGACGCGCCCCTTGACTGGGTCGGTGGCAACCCGGACGGGGACATCACACTGGTCGAGTTCATGGATTACAGATGCGGCTATTGCCGTCGAGCTTTCGAGGACGTGAAAAACCTCGTGAAAGAGGATGGCAACATCCGCTTCATCCTCAAGGAATTCCCGATCCTCGGCGAGGAATCGGTCGCCGCGTCGCGCTTTGCCATCGCCACGAAACAGGTGGCTGGCGACGACGCCTACAAATCCGTGCACGACGCGCTGATGACCTATAATGGCGCGATGAACGAGGCCGGGTTCACCCGCCTCGCCGACGCGCTCGGGCTCGACGCAAACGCCATCATCGCCGAGATGCAGAGCGACGCCGTGACCGAGGTGATCGCCGCCAACCACGCGCTTGGACAGCGCCTGCGCGTCAGCGGTACGCCCTCCTTCGTGATGGATGACCGGATGCTGCGCGGCTACCTGCCGCAGGACGCGATGCAGCAGGTCGCCGACGAAATCCGCGCGCAATAGGCCATGCCACACGCCTGGACCGGGGCGGCGCTATTGACCGTCGCCGCCGTCACCGCTGCGGGCGCGCAGGACGTGCCCCCGACCTCGCGCAGCCCGCTGGGCGAGGCGATTCGTGCAGCGCTCATCGCAACGCCGGACCTGCTCTCGGGGCTAACCGCCACGCCACGCCCGCCGCTCGATCTCTACGGGGCCGAGATAGCCCGCGATCTCGACCTGCTCGCCCGCGCGGCGCCTCGCCTCTTCGATCCTGACCGGCCCGGTCTCGGCCCGGCGGGCGCGCCAACCCGGATCGCATTCTTCACCCGCGCCGACTGCGCCGACTGCGCCACGGCACAAGCGGAGTTGCAGGCGCTCGCCGCGCGGATGGGCTTTCGCGCCACGCTGTTCGACATGGATCGCGAGGTGACGCTCGCCCACGATCTCGGACTCGACATGGCCCCGTCCTACGTTCTGCCCGACAGGATGCTGCGCGGCGCCATGCCCACCATCGTGCTCGAACGCTACCTCGCCGAGTAGGCCCGCCTCAGCCCCCGATCACCGGCAGGTCCGCCCCCGCCAGCGGCGACAGCGCGCGGGCGGGCCCGTCGGTGATCGCAATCACCTCCTCGTGGACCATGATCCGCCCCGGCGCGGCGGCGATGACCGGTTCCAGCGTGATGACCATGTCGGGCAACAGCACCGTCTCGTCACCCGCCATCAGCGACAGCCCCTCGGTCAGCTGCATCCCCAGCCCGTGCCCCAGCCGCCCGTCACCCTCGCCCACTACATCCGCCATCGCGCGCCATACATCGCAGGCCCGCGCCCCGGGCCGCGCCGCCGCCAGCCCCGCCTGCGTCGCCTCGATCAGTCGCGCATGGGCCGCACGCTGCGCCGGGCGCGCATGAGCGATCGCGAAATTCCGGTCGAAATCGCAGAAATACCCGTCGCGCACCGCGCCCGTATCGAGCATCAGCACGTCCCCCGCCGCAAGCGGCCGCGCATCGGCCGGCGAGATCACGTCCGCGTAGCCCTCCGGTCCCGCACCCCCGGCGAGGTAGGGCACCCAGTCGGCCCCCTCCTCCAGCAGCAGCCGCTGGAAATCACGAAACACCCGGTCGAGCGGCACGCCCGGCCCGGCGATCTCGCCCACCCGGTCAAAGGCCCGCCCGGCAATGGCACAGATGCGCGCAATGCGGTCGATCTCCGCCCCGGATTTCACCGCGCGCAGCCCCGCCACGATCCCGCGATCATCGGTGAAGTCCAGCCCGCTCACCGCCTTGAGCCGCGCGAAATCGCCCAAAGGCATCCGCAAATGGCTCTCCGGCCCCGAGGGCACCCCCACCGGCCCACCGATCTCTCGCAAGGCATCGGCCAGAAGCGGCGCACCATCGCCCGCCGGCGCGGGCCAGGTGCGGATATCGGCGATCCATGTGCGCGCCATCAGCGCCGCGCCGATTTCCGGGATCACCGCCACCGGATCGCCCGAGGCAGGGATCACGAGAAACCAGTCCCGGCTCAGGCTTTCCCAGAACCGGGTGAGAAACCCACTGAAATAGCGGAATTCCGGCTCGGTAGTCAGCAGCAGCGCCCCCAGCCCCGCCTCTGCCATGCCCGCCTGCGCCCGTGCCAGCCGCGCGCGATACTCGGGCTCTCCAAAACCGCTCACGCCTCGGGCTCTTCGCTGATGATGGCCAGCGCCCGCGTCTCAGGCCCCAGCCCCATCGCCATCAGCGCGGCCACACCCGCCGCCCCCGATTCCGTCGTCGCCATGCCCTTTTCGGCCAGCGCGGGCAGCACGCGCGCCGCCTCGTCCTCTGTCACGGTGACAAAGGCGTCGGCATCCCGCGCCAGCCCCTTCAGCGCGATGAACGACGGCGCCTTGCAATCGAGCCGCCCCATGGCCGAGACCGGCCCCCCGGTCTCCACCGGCCGCCCCGCGCGGATGCTCTCGATCAGCGCGGGCGCGACTTCCGGCTCCACCACCACGATCCGCGGGCCATCCCCCCAGACCGCCCGGACATGCGCGGCCACCGCCGCCGCCATCCCGCCGACCCCGGCCTGCAACGCGATCACGTCGAAGGGCGCGGGCGATTGCGCGGTGATCTCGGCGGCCATCGCGAGGTATCCCTCCATCAGCCGGTGCGGCAGCGCCATGTATCCCGGCCACGAACTGTCGGACAAAAGCGTGCCGTCGCCCGCCGCGGCCGCCGCCTCCGCCGCCGCCATGCTGCCCGCATAGTCCGCCCCCGCGCGCACCACCTCCGCGCCCTTGCCCCGCAGCCGCGCGGCAAAGCTCTCGGGCACCGTCTCGGCCAGGTAGACCACCGCCCGCGCGCCAAAGACGCGCGCACCCGCGGCCACAGACAGCCCGTGATTGCCCGCGCTCGCGGTGACGTATGACCGCCCTTCCAGCGCGCGGCCCATATCCTCTGCCCCCGTGGCTGCGGCGTCGCAGGCAATGACGTAGGCCGCCCCCAGCGCCTTGAAGCTACCCAGCCCCATGCGCCCGCGCTCGTCCTTGACCCACAGGTCCGGGCCCAATCCCGGCATCGCCACCAGCGGCGTCTCTGCCGCCGCCGGACAGCGCGCCAGCAACCCCTGCACCGCCGCCACATCGACGCTCGGCCACGGCGCCCCCGCCAGGCCACGCTCGTCCATGCCCGTACCACGCAGTGAATTTTCCAGGATATCCATGGCTGCCCTTTCCGTGTTTCGCGCATCTGAGCCAAACCCGAGTGTGAAATCAATCCTTCAACCCCTTTCCCGGTCACGATCCGGTGAAACCGTCGCTTGACGCCGGGTCGTCGGCATCGAGATGCTGACAGACCGGTCGAGTATCGGCAAGATATTGCGAAATATAGGAATTTTTACACCACCCCCTGACACGGATCACCCGAATTCCCACCTCGGTTGCGTGAAACGGCGCAAACCGCGCCCCCGAAACCCGCAGGAAAACGCCTGCAGAAAAGGAGGAAAGAATGACCTTTCGTGACCTCGCACTCGCCACGGCCCTGACCAGCGCAGCGGCCCTCGCCGCACCCGCGGCCTTTGCACAGGACTCCGCGCAGCGGATCGACGATCCCGCTGTCGGAAGCCAGGTGGATAATCTGCCCAGGGCAAATGCCGATCTGCCGGAGATTCCAAACGATATCGACGTGGAAGCGGCTTCACCGTCCGAACTTGACCTCATGGGCAAGGACCTGACCGAGGCCGAGAAGACCCTCGTCAAGAACATCCTTGTCGAGGCCGAGAATGGGGCCACGCTCAGCTCGGTGGATGACTATGTCATTGGCGAGGTGAGCGGCACCATGGGCAATGCGGGATCAGACCACCTGATCTATGTCGATGTCCGCCAAGAGGCCGGTCTGGTGGCCGACCGTCTTGCCTTCCGGGCAAGCGCACTCAGTGTCGAGGAGGTCGGCGACCTGGAATACGCAATGACCCTCAAGGACCTGCGCAAGAACGTGGCGGAACGCGTTGCCACGCAGCGCATGTAACCCGGCCAGCGGGCAGGGCGAGCCTGTCCTGACCCAGTGGCCCGTCAGCGGCCCGGCCTCGTGCCGGGCCGCTTTTTCCTCATCTGGCCCGAAAACCACGAACCAAAGCCCGCCGATGTTTCACACGGGCTGGCGTTCAGGCAACTGACCGCCGATGCGCGAGGGCCGTTCTTGCGGGAATCTGCCAACTGGCACGCCATTCCGCCGACCGATCTTGAGAGCGCCCGAAGGCGTACCCAGTCTCGAAAGGCCAAAACGGCAACGAACGCACTCCGCCAAGGTGCGATCTCGAGAAATGCACTGGCAAGCGAAAGGAGAACCACCATGAAACTCCGGACCATCGCAACAACCCTTCTGCTGAGCACCGGACTGGCCACGATTGGCCATGCCCAAAGCGTCGGCGTTGGCACAGACGGAAGTGCAGGCGTGGGTGTCGGCGCAAGTACAGGCGGCACTGTCGACGGCAATGTGGGCGCGAGCGCCGACACAAGCGGAACCGCGAGCCTCGGCATCGACGGCGACAGCTCCGGCGATGTCGGCGCGGGCACAAGCGGGCGCGCCCAGCTCGGCGCCGCACTCGGCCTGGCCGGGAAAAACGCTGCGGAAATCACCGGGGCGACGGTCGTGTCTGCCGACGGTCAGGTGATCGGCACCGTGCAAGGCGCCCGGACCGACCCCGCGGACGGTAGCGTGCAAGCGCTTGTTTCCCTGGACGAGTCGGTCGGCCTGTCCGTCGAGACGCTGGCCTTCGAGGCCGCAAGTCTGAAGGCAGAAAGCGAGGACACGCTGGTCAACGCCATGACTGCCGCCGAATTGCGCAGCAATGTCGAAGCACAGGCCTCGGGCAATGCCCGGGCCACCGCCTCGAACGACTAGGCATCGCAACACCGCAACCGGGCCGTTCCACACCGGCCCGGCGCCCCCCCCCGGCTGCCTGCGGGCAGCCGGGTTCTGCCCCTTTCCCCCGGCCCGCCGATCGCATAAACAGGCGCGCAAAGCGCCAGCCGAGGGGACACCACGCCGATGCAAGAGCCCGATATCACGCCCGACCTGATCGCCGCCCACGGCCTCAAGTCAGAGGAATATGACCGCATCCTCGAAATTCTCGGGCGCGACCCTTCCTTCACTGAAATGGGCATTTTCTCGGCCATGTGGAACGAACACTGTTCCTACAAATCCTCCAAGAAATGGCTGCGCACCCTGCCCACCTCGGGGCCACAGGTAATCTGCGGACCGGGCGAAAACGCGGGCGTGGTGGATATCGGCGACGGGCAGGCCGTGGTGTTCAAGATGGAGAGCCATAACCATCCCTCCTATATCGAACCTTACCAGGGGGCTGCGACCGGCGTGGGCGGCATCCTGCGCGACGTCTTCACCATGGGCGCGCGCCCCGTTGCTGCGATGAATTCATTGAGCTTCGGCTCCCCCGACCACCCGAAAACCCGCCAGCTCGTGCATGGCGTGGTCGAGGGGATCGGCGGCTACGGCAACTGCTTCGGCGTGCCCACGGTGGGCGGCGAAGTGCGCTTTGATCCCGCCTATGACGGCAACTGCCTCGTCAACGCCTTCGCTGCCGGATTGGCCGACGCGGACGCGATCTTCTACTCGGCGGCCTCCGGCGTTGGCATGCCGGTGGTCTATCTCGGGGCCAAGACCGGCCGCGACGGCGTCGGCGGCGCGACCATGGCCTCGGCAGAGTTCGACGAAAGCATCGAGGAAAAGCGCCCCACCGTGCAGGTGGGCGACCCCTTCACCGAAAAGCGCCTGATGGAGGCCTGTCTGGAGCTGATGGCCACCGGCGCGGTGATCTCGATCCAGGACATGGGGGCGGCAGGCCTCACCTGCTCGGCGGTGGAGATGGGCGACAAGGGCAGGCTCGGCATCCGCCTCGATCTCGACCGCGTGCCGCAGCGCGAGGACGCCATGACCGCCTACGAGATGATGCTGTCCGAGAGCCAGGAGCGGATGCTCATGGTGCTGCGACCCGAGAAAGAGGCCGAGGCCCGCGCCGTGTTCGAGAAATGGGATCTCGATTTCGCCATCGTCGGCGAGACCATCGCCGAGGATCGCTTTCTCATCCTGCACGGCAACAGCATCAAGGCCGATCTGCCGCTCTCCACCCTCGCCTCCTCGGCGCCCGAATACGACCGCCCCTTCACCGAGGCAGAGCCCCCTGCCCCGCTCGACCCCGACAGCGTCCCGGCGCTCGATCCCATCGACGGGCTCAAGGCGCTGATCGGCTCGGTCAATTACTGCGCGCGGCAATGGGTCTACGAGCAATACGATACGATGGTGATGGCCGACACGGTGCGCACGCCCGGCCTCGGCGCGGGCGTGATCCGCGTCCACGGCACAGAAAAGCTGCTGGCGTTCACCTCGGACGTGACGCCCCGCTATGTCGCCGCCAACCCCGAGGAGGGTGGCAAGCAGGCGGTGGCCGAGGCGTACCGCAACCTCACGGCCCTGGGCGCCGTGCCGCTCGCCAGCACCGACAACCTCAACTTCGGCAACCCCGAGAAACCCGCGATCATGGGCCAGTTCGTCGGCGCGATCCGCGGCATCGGTGCCGCCTGCGCAGCACTCGACATGCCCATCGTGTCGGGCAACGTCTCGCTCTACAACGAGACCGACGGCACCGCGATCCTGCCCACCCCCACCATCGGCGCGGTGGGCCTGATCCGCGATCCCGACACGGCCATCCTCGGCCAGGCGCGCGAAGGCCATGTGGCGTTGGTGCTTGGTGAGACGAATGGCCATCTCGGGCAATCGGCGATCCTCTCGGAAGTGTTCAACCGCACCGAGGGCGACGCGCCCCCCGTCGATCTCGAGGCCGAGCGCCGCCACGGCGATTTCATCCGCGACAATCACGCGCTGATCCGCGCCTGCACCGATCTCTCCGATGGCGGGCTCGCGCTCGCCGCCTTCGAGATGGCCGAGGCGGCAGGCGTGGGCGTCCATCTCGACGCCGACGACATGGGCACGCTATTCGGCGAGGACCAGGGCCGCTACCTGATCGCCTGCAATTTCGACCAGGCCGAGGCGCTGATGATCGCGGCTGGCAAGGCAGGCGTGCCGCTCACGAGCGTCGGCCGGTTCACTGGCGACACCGTGCGAATGGGTCGGGTCGAGGCGCCGCTTGCCGAGCTTTCGACACTCTACCGCGGCACCTTTGGCACGGTTTTCGGGTAAGGTCGGGACACCCCTGAGCCCGGGTGACGGGAAATGCGCGCACCCCGAGATTTCGGGATTGACGGCGGCGCGCAGCTTGCCTATCCAGCCGCTCACGCGGTTGTAGCTCAGTTGGTTAGAGTGCCGGCCTGTCACGCCGGAGGTCGCGGGTTCGAGCCCCGTCAACCGCGCCACTCTTTATCCCATTTGGATGATGTTCCGCACCCGTCCGATGCCTGTCAGACCACCAGAACGGGGATGTCAGACAGCCCTGTCACCTTGTGCGAGACACTGCCGAGCAGATAACCCTCGACCGAGCCCATGCCGCGGCTGCCGATCACGATCAGGTCGTTTTCGTGTTCCTTGGCGAATTTGACAATGGTGCGCGAGGTGGGGCCGGACTTGATGAACGCGCGGACCTCGGCAAAGCCGGAGTCGATCGCGTGCTTCTTGGCATAATCAGCAACTTCGCGGGCGTGGGCCGACATGATGTCGTCGAGATTGCCGGGGTCGGATGGCCGCACCATCGACAGCGACGCCTCGAGCATCGAGTGGTGGCGGTAAACCGTCAGGATGGTCAAAGCCGCGTTGGTGAGGCGGGCCATTTCCATTGCCTTGTCGAGAGCATTCTTCGCGTTGGGCGAGCCGTCGAAGGGCACAAGAATCGATTTGAACATGGACGTTCTCCTCGGGGTTATTTCGCGAAGGCCAGATCGCGCAGGAAGAGCGCGATCTGCGGGAAGTAGATCAGCGCCACGGCGACCGAGAGCAGAATGAAGATGAAGGGCGGCGTGCCACGGATCACCTCCCAATACGGCCGCTTGAACACCGCGATAGCGGTAAAGATGTCACAGCCAAAAGGCGGCGTGGCCGAGCCGATGGCGACCTGAAGCGTGATGATCGTGCCCACCAGCACCGGATCGAGGCCCACGGAATCCACCACCGGCGCAAAGATCGGCACCATCACGAGGATCACCACGATCGGATCGACGAACATGCAGCCGATGAAAAAGGCGATGGAGATGACAAAGAGCACGCCGATCTGTCCCATCTGGTCGATGCCTATGGACCCGAGGATTTCCTGCGGAATCTGGGCAAAGGAAATCACCCATGAAAACGCCGCCCCGACACCCACGAGAATGAACACCACCGCCGTGATCAGCCCGGTGGATTTCGCCGTGTCGTAGACGCCCGAGAGGTCGAGCGAGCGAAACACCAACACTTCGAGGATGAGCGCGTAGAGCACGCAGGCTGCCGCCGCCTCTGTCGGGCTGAAGATGCCGCCATAGATGCCGCCGATGATGATCAGCGGAAAGCCCAGCGGCCAGAGCGCGTGCTGGATGGCACGGGCGCGGTCCGGCCAGCTTGTCTTGTCCTCGGTGGGCACATTGTTGCGCACCGCGTAGATCCACGAATAGATCGAGAACAACAGGAGGATCAGCAGACCCGGCCCGATGCCCGCGATGAACAGCTCGGCAATCGAGGTGTTGGAGACGACGCCATAGATAATCATCCCGATGGATGGCGGGATCAGGAACGCGATGTCCGACGAATTGACGATCAGCGCGAGGATGAAACTGTCGTTATAGCCGGCCTTCTGCATCCGGGGCCGCAGCGGAGAGCCGATGGCGACCACCGTCGCCTGGGTCGAGCCCGAGACCGCGCCAAACATCGTGCAGGCCGCCGCCGTCGAGACCGCGAGCCCCCCCTTGAGGTGGCCCACGAAGGCCATCACGAGATCGATCAGCCGCCCCGCCGATTGCCCGCGCGTCATGATGTCGGCGGCAAAGATGAACATCGGTACCGCGATCAGCGAGGCGGGCCGGATACCCGCCATGATCTGTTGAATCATCGTCTCAAGCTGACCAAAGCCACCGAACAGCGTGTAGAAGCCCACGAAGGCCCCGACGATGAGCGGGATCATCATCGGAAAGCCGAGTAGAAGCAGGACGATCATGATCGAGAAAATCGTGACAGCCATGGCTCAGACCTCCATCTCGTTGTCGTCATATCCCTCAAGCACGGCGGTCGAGAGGTAGATATCCCTGGACAGGATGTTCTTGATGGCCGTGAGCAGGTATTGCAGCCCGGTCATGAAGAAGCCGACGGGCACCCAGACAAGGGTGATCCAGACGGGGATTTGCAGCGACGGCAGGACACGGCCGCGCCCGGCCTGCGTTAAGATGTAATTGAAGGAGTAATAACAAAGCCCCAGCATGAACACCGCCGTCACCAGCGCGATCACTATCATCATGAGTTTGCGCACCTTGGGCGGCAGCGCGTCGTAGATGGCCGACATGCGGATGTGCCGGCCCTGGCGCGCGGCATAGCTGATCCCCGCAAAGGTGATCAGGATGATCAGGATGCGGTTAAGTTCTTCGGAAAAGAAGATGCTGTTCTGAAAGACGAAACGCCCCACCACGTTGGCGACGGTATTGGCCGCCATGAGAAGAACGCCAACCGCAAGCATGATCGCCTCGACGCGCGCAATCAGGTTGTCGATGGTGCCGAGAAATCCAGGCAGCGTCGAAGAATAGGCGTCCGCTGACGGTGTGGCGCGTATCGGTTCTTCCGGCGGTGACGCGCCGTCCGTTTCAGGCTTGTCGTTCACGGCTGACCCTCCCCGTGAATATCAATTGTAAAATATGGGTGCGGGGGCGGCGGGATGCAGGCCGCCCCCGATGTGGTGCCGGTGTTATTCGGTCACGGCTTCGAGGTCGGCCTTCATCTGGTCAAGGATCTTCTTGCCGCTCTCACCGGTCATTTCGATGAAGCGGTCTTCGACCTGTTTGCCAGCCTCGATGAACGGCTGACGCTGCTCTTTGTTGAGCACGTTGATTTCGATCTCGGGCTTGGCGTCCTTGATTTTCTTGATGCTCTCTTCGTGCAGGCCTTTCTGGTAGTCGATGATGTGATCGAACGCCACGTCGATCGCATCCTGCACGACCTGTTGCTCCTCGTCCGAGAGGCCGTCATAGAAGTCCTGATTGGCCATCACGGCGGTGGTAAAGTTGTTGTGGCCCAGACAGGTGATGACCTTGGACACCTCATACATGTTGGCGGACCAGTTCCAGAACATCGGGTTTTCCTGCCCCTGAATGATGCCGGTCTGGAGCGCGCCGTAAACTTCGCCCCACGGCAGCGGCGTGGGTGTCGCACCAAACGCCTGATAGCTTTCGACAAGCAGCGGGTTGGTCATCACGCGCACCTTGACCTCGTTGAGGTCTGCCGGTTCGGTCACCGGTTCCTGCGTGGTCACACAGACCTCGCCCTCTGGGAACATGGCCAGCAGCTCCAGCCCTTGCTCAGCATAAAGCTCGGGGAACATCTCGTTGACCGCCTTCGAGGTGCGGAAAAATTCACCGAGCGCCTGGGTGTCCTGCGGCAGCAGGTAGGGGACGAAAAAGACCTGCGCCTCGGGGATGAGCGAGCCGGTGAAACCCGGGCTCTGATCGACGAATTGCAGGATGCCGGCCTGCGCCTGTTCCATCGTATCGGCGGATTCACCGAGCGTGCCATAGGGGAAGAGTTGCACCTGGTGGTCGGAATTGGCCTCGACCTCTTCCTTGAATTTCTGGGCAAAGACGCCCTGCACGTCCTCAAGCGCCTCCTCAAAGGCATATCGCCATGTATCGGCGGTCGCGGCGGTCGCGCTGAGGGCCAGAATACTGGTGGTGGCGAGCGCCGTGAATGTGCGTTTGACGAATGGGGTCATAATTTTCTCCCTCCAGTTAACCTACCCTTCGAGCCTGTCTCGAACTGATCCACATGTCAAATGAGTCCACTAAGCCATTGTTAAAATTAACAATACACTGGCGTTGAGCGAGAGTCGCGCATGCCGTTCTAGACGTGTTTCAACGCGCGCGCGCGTCGAGGAACGGCTGTAGGGCGCTGCAGGTGGCGGTGGGGTTGGTGTCGGGAAAAAAATGGCCGCCGGGGATCGCCTGTGCCTGCATATGGCGGCATTTCGCGGCCCACGCGGCGGGCACGTCGTAGTGCCGGGCCATCGCACCCTGCGCACCGTAAAGGACCAGCGTGGGACAGGCGATGCAGGCGTCCGCATCGGCGCTGTCATCGGCCATGTCACGGGCGAGCGTGGCGCGATAATCGTTGCACATGCCCCGGATGGTGTCGGGGTCGCGCCAGGCCGCGCGGTATTGCGCCAGTTGATCAGCATCGAAATCCGCGAGCTGCGCGCCGCCCCACCCGAGCAGACAGGCGTGAAAGAACGCATCCGGGTCGGCCTCGATCATGCGGTCGGGGAACGGGTATGGCTGGGCAAGAAAGAACCAGTGGTAATAGGACTGCGCCACCGGCCAGCGCAGATCGGACAGCAGGGTATGCGTTGGAATGATGTCCATCAGCACAAGGCTGCGCACCCGGTGGCCCGCATCGAGTGCGAGCCGGTGGGCTACGCGCGCACCCCGGTCATGGCCGACGAGGTCAAAGCGGTCATGACCGAGGCTGTCCATGAGACCCGCCATCTCGCGCGCCATCGCGCGGAAGCTGTAGGCGTCCAGACTGCCGGGCTTGGCCGAGGCGCCATATCCAGGCAGGTCGGGGCAGATCACGGTGTGGCTCAGCGCCAGTTCCGGTGCGATATGCGCCCACATGGCGCGACTCTGCGGAAACCCGTGCAAAAGCAGCACTGGCGGCCCCTCGCCGCCCATGCTGTAGCCAACGTTATCGGTCTGGTGATCGGTGAAGCCCGGGATCATCTCGCCAGCGCGTCAAGCACCCGTGCCCAGCTTCGGATACCCTTGTGAAAGCTCGTCACGTTGTACTTCTCGTTGGGCGAGTGGATCGCGTCATCCTCTTGCGCAAAGCCGATCAGCATGGCGTCGAGCCCGAGTATCTCCTTGAAAAACCCCGCGACCGGGATCGAGCCGCCCATGCCTGTAAGCACCGCCTCGCGATTCCATTCATCCGACAGCGCCTGCCGCGCGGCCTCGAATTCTGGGCGGTTGGTGTTCATCACCACCGCAGGAGAGCCGTCGAGGTCCTGGTTCCAGGCGATTTTGGCGTCCGGGGACAGCCGGTCCTCCACATGCTTGCGAATTTTCCGGCGCAGCGTGTCGGGGTCCATGTCCCCGACAAGGCGACAGGTGAGCTTGCAATGCGCCTTGCTTGGGATCACCGTCTTGGTGCCCGCACCCTGGTAGCCGCCCCAGAGCCCGTTGATTTCCAGCGTGGGGCGTGCCCATTGCTGCACCAGCGTGGAATAGCCCGCCTCGCCATGCGGCTGCGTCATGCCCACCGAGGAGAGGTATTCCTCCTCGTCGAAACCGCAGTCTTGCCATTGGCGCAGCAGCTCGTCTGGCACCTCGTGCACGCCCTCGTAAAAGCCCTCGACCGCGACGCGGCCCTGATCGTCGTGGAAAGACGCGATGATGCGGGAGATTTCCCGCAACGGGTTGAGTGCCGGGCCGCCGTAATGGCCGGAATGCAGGTCGATGGAGGGGCCCTGGATGGTAAATTCGTCCTTCAACATACCCCGAAGCTGCGACGCGATCGACGGCACGCCAGGCGCCACCATAGAGGTATCGCAGATCAGCGCGAGATCGGCGGAAAGCTCGTCCGCGTTCTCGCGCAGGAAGGGGATTAGAGAGGGCGAGCCCGATTCTTCCTCGCCCTCGAAGAAAAAAGTGATCCGGCAGGGCAACGTGCCGTTGACCGCCTGCCAGGCACGGCACGCCTCGACGAAGGTCATGAGCTGCCCCTTGTCATCCGAGGCACCGCGCGCGCGGATCACGCGGCCCTTATCGGTGTCCTGGATTTCGGGGGCGAAGGGATCGCTGTGCCACAGATCGAGCGGGTCCACGGGCTGCACGTCGTAATGGCCGTAGAACAGCAGGTGCGGCCCGTCGCCCTCGACATGGCCTACCACCATCGGGCGGCCCGGGGTGGCGCGCTTTTCCGCCTTTACGCCAAGACTTTGCAGGTCGGCCACGAGCCAGTCGGCGGCGGCCTCGCAATCGCCCGCATGGGCCGGGTCGGTCGAGATCGAGGGGATGCGCAAAAGCCCCGTGAGCCGGTCGAGCGCCGCGTCGAGAGAGGTGTCGATATGCGCAAGCGTCGCGGGTAGGGTCATGGGCCGGGCCTTTCGGACTGTTTGATGCTGTGGTCAGCGGCGAGGGTAACAGGCGCGGCGGCGCTGTCCAGACGCTTGACCCATGTCAAGGTGAGGGGTCGCGGCGTTTTGTAGCCTGTTCTCATCCGGGTGATACGGTATACAAGCCCCCGGAAATTGACTAGATAATGGGCATAGGGGCGAAGCACCGACGGCTCTCGAAGGGAAGGACATGCCAGTGGATTACGTGGCCAAGCTGGATCAGGCAATCGCGCGTCTGCACGAGGAGGGGCGCTATCGCACCTTTATCGACATCGAACGCGAGAACGGCAATTTCCCGCATGCCACGTGGTGCAGGCCCGACGGGTCGGACCAACCGATTACCGTCTGGTGCGGCAACGACTATCTCGGCATGGGGCAGCACCCAGTGGTGCTCGAGGCGATGCACGAGGCGATCGACGCCACCGGTGCCGGGTCTGGCGGCACGCGCAATATCAGCGGCACCACCGTCTATCACAAGCGGCTGGAGGCGGAACTGGCCGATCTGCACGGCAAGGAGGCGGCGCTGCTGTTCACCTCGGCCTATATCGCCAATGACGCGACGCTGAGCACCCTGCCCAAGCTGTTTCCCGGCCTCATCATCTATTCCGACGCGCTCAACCATGCGAGCATGATCGAGGGCGTGCGCCGCAACGGGGGCGCCAAACGCATCTTCCGGCACAACGATGTGGCGCATCTGCGCGAACTGATGGCCGCCGACGACCCCGCCGCGCCCAAGCTCATCGCCTTCGAATCGGTCTACTCGATGGATGGCGATTTCGGCCCCATCGAGGCGATCTGCGATCTGGCGGATGAATTTGGCGCGCTGACCTATATCGACGAGGTGCACGCGGTGGGCATGTATGGCCCGCGCGGCGCAGGGATTTGCGAGCGCGACCGCCTGATGCACCGGCTCGACATCATCAACGGCACGCTGGCCAAGGCGTATGGCGTGATGGGCGGCTATATCGCCGCGAGCGCCAAGATGTGCGACGCGGTGCGCTCCTACGCGCCGGGCTTTATCTTCTCGACCTCGCTCGCCCCGGCACTCGCGGCGGGGGCGCGGGCCTCGGTCGCCTTTCTCAAGACCGCCGAGGGGCAAAAGCTGCGCGAGCGTCACCAGACGCAGGCCAAGATCCTCAAGACCCGGCTCAAGGCGCTGGGCCTGCCGATCATCGACCACGGCAGCCATATCGTGCCGGTGATCGTGGGCGACCCGGTGCATACCAAGGCGCTCTCGGACATGCTGCTCGACGGCTACGGCATCTACGTGCAGCCGATCAATTTCCCCACCGTGCCGCGCGGCACCGAACGGCTGCGCTTTACACCATCGCCGGTGCATGGTCCCCGCGAGATGGATGCGCTGGTGCGCGGAATGGATGCACTATGGAGCCAGTGTGCGCTGAATCGCGCCGAATGCGCCGGGTGAAGCACGCAGACGTGCAATGCCGCTTGCCTTGTGTTAACGTGTCCTAAACAAAAGGTTGTAAGCCGAATCGTAGATATCGGTTCCTAGGCAGGGACATGCAAGAGGCTCGTGGCACATGATAGGCCGCCGTCGGACGCTCGACACGAACACCGAAGAGGCCGATATCCGCGGTTTCGACGCCTATGACCTGCGTCTAGGCGACCTGATGCGCGGCGAGCGCGCCACCCTTGGAAAATCGCTTCTGGATGTCGAGCGCGAGTTGCGCATCCGCGCCAATTACGTGGCCGCCATCGAGAATGCCGACCCCTCCGTTTTCGACACACCCGGCTTCATCCCCGGTTACGTGCGCTCCTACGCGCGCTATCTCGGCATGGACCCTGACCGCGCCTTTGCCGCGTTCTGCACTGAATCGGGATTTTCCATCGCGCATGGCATGTCCGAACAGGCGTCGTCACGCTACCGGCCCGCCGCGCCCCGGAAGGAACCAAAGTCCAGGCCTGCGGCGGGCGATTCCCTGTCGGGCATAGGCACGCCCTTTGCCCCCGCGCGCGAAAGCGTGCTGTCGCGGATCGAGCCGGGCGCCATCGGCTCGGCCTTGGTTCTGGTGGCGCTCATCGGGGCCATCGGCTATGGCGGCTGGAGCGTGCTTCGGCAGGTGCAGCAGGTCCGGCTCTCGCCAGTAGAGAACACGCCGCTGGTGCTCGCCGAACTCGATCCACTGGACCGAGCGGTAGACACGGACGCGGCCCCCAGCGGCTTCGAGGCCCCGCGCGAGGACCGGCTGACACGGCTCTATCGGCCCAGCCCGCTCGAGGTGCCGGTGATGGTCGCGCGCGACGCGCCGATCTCGATGCTCGACCCGAGCAAGGTGGGCACGCTGAGCCCCACCCCGCCCGAGGCCGATCGCGACAGCGCCATCGAGCGCGCCCTGCTCGCAGCACAGCAGACGACCGATGATGCCCCGGCGGTGGTGCCAAAGGTGGTAGAAGGCGCGCCCGACAAGGTTCAGGTCGTCGCCGTGCGCCCGGCCTGGGTGCGGGTGCGCGCCGCCGACGGCAGCGTGATCTACGAGGGAATCATGAACGCGGGCGATACCTACGAGGTGCCCGGCACCGAGGAGCCGCCGACCATCCGCGTGGGCGAATCCGGCGCAGTCTATTTCGCCGTGAACGGCGAGCATTACGGCCCCGCAGGCCCGCGCGGTGCGGTAACCGCGAACCTCGCGCTGGCCCCCAATGCGCTGACCGAGCGCTACGCGCTCGCCGACCCGGACTCGGATAACGACCTGATGCGCGTAGTCGCAGAGCTGCCCCAAGAACCGCAGCAATAGCCCGGTTGTCCCGACAGGCACGGCAGGCTATCTGGACCGGGAGAGCATCCCAACCCAACGGGGCCAGCCATGACGCATAATCCCATCCGCCCGTGGCGCAATATCGAACGCCGCCAATCCCGCCGGATCATGGTCGGTTCCGTCCCGGTGGGTGGCGGGGCACCGATCACCGTGCAGACCATGACCAACACGCCCACCACCGACGTGGCCGCCACCGTCGCGCAGGTGCAGGCCGCCGCCGAGGCGGGGGCCGACATCGTGCGCGTCTCGGTGCCTGACGAGCCGTCGTCGCGGGCCCTGCGCGAGATCGTGCGCGAAAGCCCGGTGCCAATCGTCGCGGACATCCATTTCCACTACAAGCGCGGCATCGAGGCGGCGGAGGCTGGCGCAGCCTGCCTGCGGATCAACCCCGGCAATATCGGCGACGAGCGGCGCGTGCGCGAGGTGATCGCTGCGGCACGCGATAACGGCTGTTCGATGCGGATCGGGGTCAACGCGGGATCGCTGGAAAAGCACCTCCTGGACAAGTATGGCGAGCCCTGCCCCGACGCGATGGTGGAATCCGGCCTCGACCATATCCGCATTCTTGAGGACAACGATTTCTTTGATTTCAAGATCAGCGTAAAGGCCTCGGACGTGTTCATGGCCGTCGCCGCCTACATGCAATTGGCCGACGCGACCGACGCGCCGCTGCATCTCGGCATCACCGAGGCGGGCGGGCTCATGTCCGGCACGATCAAGAGCGCGATCGGGCTGGGCAACCTGCTCTGGGCCGGAATCGGCGACACGATCCGCGTAAGCCTGTCGGCCGACCCGGTCGAAGAAGTGCGCGTCGGCTATGACATCCTCAAGTCGCTTGGGCTGCGGCACCGGGGCGTCAATATCATCTCCTGCCCGTCCTGCGCACGGCAGGGCTTCGACGTGATCGCCACGGTGTCGGAGCTGGAAGAGAGGCTGGCGCATATCAAGACGCCGATGAGCCTCAGCATCATCGGCTGCGTGGTCAACGGCCCCGGCGAGGCGCTGATGACCGACGTTGGATTTACCGGCGGCGGCGCGGGCCACGGCATGGTCTATCTCGCAGGCAAGGCAAGCCACAAGATGTCGAACGACGCGATGATCTCGCATATCGTCGAAGAGGTCGAGAAACGCGCGGCCGAAATCGAGGCGAGCGCAGCGCAGGCGGCAGAATAAGGCCGGCAAAACCGGGGCATTCCGGCCAGGCATGGCTGGGACGCCCAGCGACTGCCCGCGCGGGAAAAGGCGTGCCCGCACAGCATGCCTTTACCCCGACCAGACAGCCAGTACCGGCGGCGCTTACCTCGTCTCGTCCTGTCCGGTGCCGCCGTCGTCGTCCGCCGCGTACTCGGTCTCCGGGTCGTACCCGCTCGCACCTTCCTCCAGCAGGGTGACGTGGGTGCTGTCGGTCTCGGGATCGTAGGCGAGGCCGTAATTGCTGTGCCCATCCTCCCGCACCCGATGCCATTCGTGCCAGGCTGCATAGGCAAAGATCGCGATGAAGGGCGTAAGCAGGATCAGGGCGAGCGCGCTGGTAGGCATGGTCACCTCCCCGATTGGCGCGGGGCGAACGGTATGGTGCGTGCCACCCTCACGCGTTGGCTTCGCGGATCTTCTCGGCGGCGGTCTTGTCGTAGGCCACGCCGCTCTTGTCGAGAAGCTGGTCGAGCTCCCCCGAGAGCGTCATCTCGGTCACGATGTCGCAGCCGCCCACGAACTCTCCCTTGACGTAGAGTTGCGGGATCGTGGGCCACTCGGAGTAATCCTTGATCCCCTGGCGGATGCCCTCGTCGGCAAGCACGTTCACATCGGCGAAATCGACGCCCATGAAATTGAGCACCCCCGCCACGCGGCTGGAAAAGCCGCATTGCGGCATGTCCTTGGTGCCCTTCATGAACAGCACCACGTCGGAGGTGCTTACGGTTTCCTGGATGCGGGTCTTGGCGTCGGTCATTTTTTGCGGTCCTTGGGTATGAAGAGTTTCGCGTAGGTCTGCGGATCGCGGGAGATGCGATAGGTCATGGATTGCCCGCCGCTCACCCCGGAGGAATAGTGCGATTCGATGATGCTGTCGCCGGATCCCGGCTCGGTGCCGCGCCGGGCCCCGCTCCCGCTCTCGCGCTCTTGGCGCAGGACCTGCGCGGCGCGCAGCACGGCCAGCAACAGGACGAGGCCTGACAGCACCGTGATGATCGCCGCACCCGACATCAGCCGGGGGCCTTGGTGGTCAGCGCGAGCGCGTGGATCGCACCGTCGGGGCCGTCCATCTTGCCCTTGAGCGCGGCGTAGACGAGACGTTGCTGCTGCACGCGGTTCAACCCGCGAAAGCTTTCGTCGATGACCTCGGCGGCGAAATGCACGCCGTCATCGCCCTCGACGGTGATGCGGGCATCTGGCAGAGCCTCGCGGATAAGCGCCTCGAGATCGGAAGCGAGAAGGGCCATCGGCTTGTCTCCCTTGTGTCCTCTGCCGCAGATGTAGACCGCCGGGGGGCCGCGTGCAAGGGACGCTCAGATTTCCTCGCCCTTCTTCAGAAGTTCGTCGATCAGGGCACGCTGCAACGCGCCGCTGTCGCCACCGCCATATAGCAGCCCGCCCGAGGAATAGAGCGTGCCAAAGCTCTGCGCGAGGTTCACGACCTGCCCGATCCCCGAGATGAGCTGATCCTTCTTCAGGGCCGCCAGCGGGTGAATATAGGCCGACCACAGGATCTCCTTGGCGATGGCATAGCGGGCGTCGAGCGCGCTGTCGAAATTGGCCTGCATCATGCGCGTCATCTGGTCGGGCGTGACATCGGCGCTGCGCGCGACCGGGGTGATGGCGCGCATCCGGTCGGCGCTCTCATCCGTGACGACGAGCACCTGCACATCGTCGATGATCAATTGCCAGACCGCGCCGTCCCTCTGCGCCTCGGGGTCGAGCGCGCGGATGATCGCATCGAGCCGGTCGAGGGTCATGGCCGGCTCGGTTGCCGCATCCGGCGGCGTGCCGGTCGCAGGCGGTTCCTCGGGCGCGGTCTCCTGTGCAAGCAGCGTGAACGGCAACATCAGCAGGGCGGCGAGCAGCGTCAGGCGGGGCATGGCGTGTCCTTCATCCGGGCTGTTCCGAGACTGCCACAGGGACCGGGACCGCGCCACGGCCCTCGCCGAAACGTGAAGGGGCCACCTGTCAACGGGACCGGCCTGCCCGAACGCAAAAGCCCCCGCCGGGGCGAGGGCCTTTGAAAAATAATGGCAGCAGTGGCGCGGTTGACGGGGCTCGAACCCGCGACCTCCGGCGTGACAGGCCGGCACTCTAACCAGCTGAGCTACAACCGCCCGCTGCCTGCCCGGTCGCCCGGGCGTGACGCGCTTCTAAGCGCCGCCCGGGCCCGCGTCAAGCAGCTTTGGCTCGCGAAATCGCGGTTTTCACGGCGGGCGCCGACCGGGCTTGGGATGGTGGGTGATGAGAGACTCGAACTCCCGACATCTTCGGTGTAAACGAAGCGCTCTACCAACTGAGCTAATCACCCTGCCCGCGCCTGATAGCCAAGCGCCCGCCCGCGCACAAGGGACTTGTCGACACGAGGCCCACACCGGCGCCTTACAACGGCCAGAACACCAAAAGCAGCGGCATCGCGACGAGCACGACAAGCCCCTCGAGCGGCAGGCCCAGCCGCCAGTAATCCCCGAACCGAAACCCGCCCGGCCCGAGGATCATGGTGTTGTTCTGGTGCCCCACCGGCGTCAGGAACGCGCAAGAGGCCCCGATCGCCACCGCCATCAGAAAGCTGTCTGGATTGGCGCCCAGCGTCGCGGAAATGCCCAGCGCGACGGGGCACAGGACGGCGGCGGTGGCAGCGTTGTTCATCACGTCGGACAGGAACATCGTCGTCACCAGCACCACCCCCAGCGCGATCACCGGATTGCCCTGCGACACGGTCCCGACCAGGAACCGCGCCAGCAAATCGGCAGCGCCGGTGCTCTGCATCGCGCCCGCCACCGGGATCAGCGCACCCAGCAGCACGATCACCGGCCAGTCGATCGCGGTATAAACCTGCCGGAGCGGCACCGTGCGCAGCACCATCGAGGCCAGCACCCCCAGCGCGAAGGCCGCCGCCGAAGGCAACAGCCCCAGCGTCACCAACGCGATCGCCGAAACCATGATCGCTCCGGCCATGATCGCCATGCGCTTGTCGGGAATGCGCAGGTCGCGCGCGCCCAGCGGCACGCAGCCGGTCTCCTTGACGAAGCCGGTCACGGCCTCCGCCGCGCCCTGCACGAGCAACAGATCGCCGGATTTGAGCTTCAGCGTCCGCAGCCGCGTGCGCGGCGGGTGGCCCTCGCGCGACACCGCCAGCAGGTTGAGCCCGTGGCGCGTGCGCAGCCGCAGGTCGCGGGCCGAGCGCCCGACGATGGTCGCACCCGGCAGCACCGCCAGTTCGCGCAGCACGATCTGGCCATCACCGTCGCGCGACCGATCCTCCTCCGCGTCCTCCTCCTCCTCGGTGTCCGCGCCCTCCGCGTCCTCCGCCGTACCGCCAGAGCCTGCGCGCCCCTCTTCGTCCTCCACCACCTGCGCCGCCGCCGCCTCCGCATCTTCGAGCGAGATGCCAAACACCGACACCGCCTCGCCCAGAGCCTCGACATCGGCCTCCAGCACCAGCACGTCGCCCGCGCGGATGCGCCGCCCGCCATGCGGCGCGGTCAGGCGCACGCCGTTGCGTATCAGCCCGACCACCTGCGCGTCGCTGTCCTCGATCTCGCGCTCAAAACCGCGCAGCGTGAGGCCCACGGCCTTGCTGTCGTCGGGCACCGTCAATTCGGTGAAATACGCCCCCGTATCGAACCCCTCCCCCGCCACGGATTTGCGCTCCGGCACCAGCCGCCAACCGAGCAAGGTGACAAAGATGACGCCCGCCCCCGCCACGGCCACCCCGACCGGTGCAAAATCGAACATGGCGAACTGTCCCAGCCCCGCCTCCTCGCGAAAGCCCGAGACGATCAGGTTGGGGGGCGTGCCGATCAGCGTGGTCATGCCCCCCAGAATCGTGCCAAAGGCCAGCGGCATCAGCACCTGCCCGGGCGTCAGGTCCAGCCGGTCCGACAATTGCATCGCCACCGGCATCAGGAGCGCCATCGCACCCACATTGTTCATCACCCCCGACAGCGCCGCCCCCAGCCCGACCAGCGCGCCCATGCTGGCCAGCCGCCCGGTATCGCGCGGCAACAGCCCGCGCGCCAGCCAGTCTACCGCGCCGGTGGTCTGCAACCCGTGGCTCAGGATCAGGACGCAGGCGACGGTGATCACCGCCGGATGCCCGAACCCGGCAAAGGCCGCGCCCGCGGGCACCAGCCCGGCGATCACACAGGCCATCAGCGCAGCGAGCGCCACCACGTCATGGCGCAGCCTGCCCCACATGAACAGCCCGAGCGTAGCCGCGAGGATCGACAGAATGAGCACCTGGTCGAGTGTCACGGCGCCGGCCTTTCAGACGGGGCGCGCGCGCTCAGCGCGCCGATCGCTTGCCAAACTCGCTGTCCAGAAGTGCCCGTATCTTGCGACCGCCGCCGCGCAGCGCGGCCTCCACATCCGCATCGGAATGCCTGATCGAGTGGGGCTGCATCCCCTCGGGGCGCGCCTCGATGGTGCACAGGATGTCATCGCCCCCCCCCTTGGCCGCGTTCACGTCGGCCAGGTGGACCTCGACCCGCGTCAGGCGCTCTGCCAGATGCCCCAGCGCCGCGGTGACGATGCCCTCGGCGATCTCGGCCAGCCTGTCATCGCCCTGAATATGCGAGTCGGTGTTGAGTTGGAATTGCATGCCGGACCTCTCTTGAGTGTGACGGATGTGCCGTGACCCGGGCCACGATACCTCTGGGTACCCGAAATCACCGCCCCGAACCACCGCAAACACGCCAGCCGCCAGCCTGTCACCACTACAGGGAAAATGGTGGGTGATAAGAGATTCGAACTCCTGACATCTTCGATGTGAACGAAGCGCTCTACCACTGAGCTAATCACCCGTGCGCGGCTATTTAGCGTCACTTCCGGGGGTCTGCAACCACCTCTTTCGCATCTTTATCATCCGCCGTTCCGGCCTCCGCACCGCGGGCGGCATTCTGCCGGATACGGGCGATGATCACGCGACCATTGGCCATCTGCTTGGTGCGGTTGATCTTGACCTTGCCCATCGGCGCGAGGTTGAGCTCGCGCCCCTCGGCGAGCGCCTCGCCGATGAGCGCCAGCGCCGCCTCAAGCACCGGCTTGGCAAATTTCTTCTTCACGTCCGAGCGCGCGACCACCTGCGCCAGCAATTCCTGCCGCTTGAGATCGGGCAGCACCGGCTCGGGCGCGGTCTCCGCCACCACCACCGGCTTCGGCGCGGCGGCCGCGGGCTTGGCCGGGGGCTCGCTGCTCTTGCGCGATGTGGTCGCTGCCTTTGGTGCGCCGCCGCGCGGGCCTGCCTTCGTTGCCATGAAACGCCTCGATCCTGTGCTCAAATTGGTGCTTTTGCAGCAACAGCCTAACGCCCCAACGACGACAATTCCACCCAACAGTTGACCTTGCGAGCGCTGAAACCCTATCGTTGACAGCGTCGCAAAATCATACTGGGGAACAAAGTCTTGAAGAATCTTGCTTGCGCCATCGCGTGTGCCACCACATTCGCCGCCTCGCCCCTGCTTGCCGGGGCGCTCAGCGACCCGGTGGTCGAACCCGAGGTCATCATCGCGGATACAACCGACAACTCGCAGGATGTCGGACAGCTCATCATCCCGTTGATGCTGCTGATGATCATCGTCGGGATGGGTTACGGCCACTGACACCGCGCGCATCGTCCAGACGGTAATCGGTCGGGGGCGGTGCCCTCTTTCACCGTTTCTCGACCGGCGCTCGGCAAGGTGTGCACACGCACCGCGCCTGAAGCGGAGGCGCGCGTTGCAACGGCCCACGCCGCCCGAACGCGTATTCCCTGATCGCAAATACAGAACGGCACGAGGTTGCCCCCGCGCCGTTCCTGCTTTCGACCAGGTGCACCGCGTCAGTGCGCCACCGTGCCCCGCGCTTCGTCATCGCCGGATTTGAGCGCGGCCTCGGCGACGGCGGCCTCGTGGGCCTCCTGATCCCAGTCCACCGGCTCGGGCTGCCGTACCAGCGCCAGCTTGAGCACGTCGCGCACGTGATCGACGGGGATGATCTCCAGCCCCTCCTTCACGTTGTCGGGGATCTCGGTCAGGTCCTTCTCGTTGTCGCGCGGAATGAGCACCGTTTTGATCCCCCCCCGCAGCGCCGCGAGCAGTTTTTCCTTCAGCCCCCCGATGGGCAGCGCGTTGCCGCGCAGCGTGACCTCGCCGGTCATGGCGATGTCCTTGCGGATCGGGATGCCCGTGAGCACCGATACGATGGAGGTGACCATCGCAAGACCCGCCGAGGGCCCGTCCTTGGGCGTCGCCCCTTCGGGTACGTGCACGTGGATGTCCCATTTCTCGAACTTGGGCGGCTTGATGCCCAATTCCGGTGCCACGGACCGCACATAGGAAGAAGCCGCGTCGATCGATTCCTTCATCACGTCGCCCAGGGTGCCGGTGGTCTTCATCCGGCCCTTGCCCGGCAGGCGCAGCGCCTCGATGTTCAGAAGCTCACCGCCAACGGAGGTATAGGCGAGGCCCGTGACCACGCCGACCTGATCGCTCTCCTCTGCCAGACCGAACTTGAACTTCCGCACGCCCAGGAAATCGCCAAGGTTCTCGGGCGTCACGGTTATCGCCTTGTCCTTACCCTTGATGATGCGCGTCACGGCCTTGCGCGCGATCTTGGCGATCTCGCGTTCGAGGTTCCGCACCCCGGCTTCGCGGGTGTAATAGCGGACAATATCGGTCAGCGCTGCGTCGGTCAGCTCGAACTCGCCCTTTTTCAGGCCGTTGTTCTTGATCTGCTTCTGCAACAGGTGCTGCTTGGCGATCTCGCGCTTTTCGTCCTCGGTATAGCCCGCCAGCGGAATGATCTCCATCCGGTCCAGAAGCGGCGACGGCATGTTGTAGCTGTTGGCCGTGGTCAGGAACATCACGTTCGAGAGGTCGTATTCCACCTCGAGATAGTGATCGACAAAGGTTGAGTTCTGCTCGGGGTCCAGAACCTCCAGCATCGCGCTCGCCGGGTCGCCCCGGAAATCCTGCCCCATCTTGTCGATCTCGTCGAGCAGGATGAGCGGGTTGGTGGTCTTGGCCTTCTTCAGCGACTGGATGATCTTGCCGGGCATCGAGCCGATATACGTCCGGCGGTGGCCGCGAATCTCGCTCTCGTCGCGCACGCCACCCAGGCTGATGCGGATGAACTCGCGCCCCGTCGCGCGCGCCACCGACTTGCCCAGCGAGGTCTTGCCCACGCCCGGCGGGCCCACGAGGCACATGATCGGCCCCTTGAGCTTTTTCGAACGCTGCTGCACTGCGAGGTATTCGACGATCCGCTCCTTGACCTTCTCAAGCCCGTAGTGATCGGCGTCCAGCACCTCCTGCGCGCGGTTCAGGTCCTTCTTGACCCGGCTCTTGGTGCCCCACGGGATCGACAGCATCCAATCGAGGTAATTGCGCACCACCGTCGCCTCGGCGCTCATCGGGCTCATGTTCTTGAGCTTCTTGAGCTCGGCCTCGGCCTTTTCGCGCGCTTCCTTGCTGAGCTTGGTCTCGTTGACGCGCGCTTCCAGCTCGGCGATCTCGCCCTCGCCGTCCTCGCCGTCGCCCAGCTCCTTCTGAATGGCCTTCATCTGCTCATTCAGGTAATACTCGCGCTGCGTGCGCTCCATCTGGCTCTTGACGCGGGTCTTGATCTTCTTTTCGACCTGCAACACGCTCATCTCGCCCTGCATCAGGCCATAGACCTTCTCCAGCCGCTCGCTCACGCTCAGCGTCTCCAGAAGCTCCTGCTTGCGCTCGACATCAAGGCCCAGGTGCCCCGATACCAGATCGGCAAGCCGCGCCGAATCCTCGGCCTCGCTCACCGCCGCCAGCGCCTCGTCGGGGATGTTCTTGCGGATCTTGGCGTAGCGCGCGAATTCCTCGGCCACCGTGTGCAACAATGCCTGCGTGGTGGTCGGATCGCCCGGCATCTCGTCGATAAGCTCGGCACGGGCGGCAAAGAATTCCTCCTGCCCGAGAAACTCGACAATACGCACCCGCCGCACGCCCTCGACCAGCACCTTCACGGTGCCGTCGGGCAGCTTCAGCAGTTGCAGCACATTGGCCAGCACACCGACGCGAAAGATGCCGTCCTCGGCGGGGTCGTCGTCGGCGGGGTCGATCTGGCTCGACAGCAGGATCTGCTTGTCGTCAGACATTACCTCTTCCAGCGCGCGTACCGATTTCTCGCGCCCGACAAAGAGCGGCACGATCATGTGCGGGAACACGACGATGTCGCGCAGCGGCAGCACCGGGTAAGAGGCGTTGAGTTGGTCTGTCATGCTCGGTTTCCTGTCTCTAGCAAGAGGGCCTGCCCCGGCTCGGCGGCAGCGAGGGCCCTCTCCGTTGCGTTACCCCTCATTTGGGGCGTGCACCCCCGGGTTTCAACGAATTGGCGCGCAGAATGCCTCGACAGGCCCCGTCGCACAAGGGCGCATCGGTCGCGCCATGTCGAATTGCCGCGCCGGCCGTCGGGCTGCCATCCTCACAATGGCGCAATATCGCCCTCCGCCCGCGCGGCGTGAAACTCCGTCTCCCACGCCGCAAATCGCCCCCCGGTGATCGCCGCGCGCATCCCTGCCATCAATTCCTGGTAATAATGCAGGTTGTGCCAGGTCAGCAGCATCCCCGCGATCATCTCGCCCGAACGGTAGACATGGTGCAGGTAGGCGCGCGAATAGCCGCGGCAGGCGGGGCAGGTGCAGTCCTCGTCCAGCGGGCGGGGATCGTCGGCGTGCCGCGCGTTCTTGAGGTTGACCTGCCCCCGGCGCGTCCACGCCTGCCCCGTCCGGCCCGAACGCGACGGTAGCACGCAATCCATCATGTCCACTCCGCGCTTGACCGCGCCGACGATATCGTCGGGCTTGCCCACCCCCATCAGGTAGCGCGGGCGGTCCTCCGGCAGCATGCCGGGCGCGTAATCGAGGCATTCGAACATGGCTTCTTGCCCCTCGCCCACCGCCAGCCCGCCGATGGCATACCCGTCAAAGCCGATCGCGCACAGCGCCTCCGCGCTCTCCTCGCGCAAATCGCGTTCCAGCCCGCCCTGCTGAATCCCGAACAGCGCATGACCGGGGCGGTCGCCAAACGCCTCGCGCGACCGCGCCGCCCAGCGCATCGACAGCCGCATGCTCTCGGCCAGCCGCGCGCGGTCGGCGGGCAGCGCCGGGCACTCGTCGAACGCCATCACGATATCGCTGCCCAGAAACGCCTGTATCTCCATCGACCGCTCCGGGCTCAATTCATGGCGCGATCCGTCCACATGGCTGCGAAACGTGACCCCCGCTTCGGTCAGCTTGCGCAGCCCCGACAGGCTCATCACCTGGAATCCACCCGAATCCGTCAGGATCGGCCCGTCCCAGTTCATGAACCGGTGCAGCCCCCCCAGCCGCGCCACCCGCCCCGCGCCGGGACGCAGCATCAGGTGATACGTGTTGCCCAGCAGGATATCCGCCCCGGTGGCGCGCACGCTTTCGGGCAGCATCCCCTTCACGGTGCCGGCGGTGCCCACCGGCATGAAGGCAGGCGTGGCAATGTCGCCACGCGTCGTGCGGATGACGCCCGCGCGCGCCAAACCGTCGGTTGCCATGAGCGAATAGTTGAATGATGCTGACATACCGCTTCCCGTAACAGAGCGGCACCATATCCGACGAATCCGCGACCATGACAAGGAGGCCGCGCCAATGAGCGACACGCCCACACCACCCCAGCCGCTGCAATTCGGCTGGGAGGAATGGATATCGCTGCCCGATCTCGGCGTGCCCGCGCTCAAGGCCAAGGTCGATACCGGCGCGCGCACCTCGGCGCTCCATGCCTTCGATATCGAGACCTTCGGCCCCGCCTCGAAACCCAAGGTGCGTTTCACCGTCCACCCGATCCCGGGGCGCGACGATCTCGTGATCCCCTGCTCCGCACCGATCCTCGACCGGCGCGAGGTGGCCTCTTCCAACGGCGAGCGCGAATTGCGCTACGTGATCCAGAGCGTGCTCGCGGTGAACGGCGATAGCTGGCCCATAGAGATCACACTCACCAACCGCTCCACCATGACCAGCCGGATGCTGCTCGGGCGGCAGGCGCTCAAGGATCACATCTCCATCGTCGCCACCGACCGCTTCCTGCAGCCCGAGCTCAGCTATGATGTTTACCACACGTCGAAAATGCGCGCCGTCCAGCCCAAGCGCGCCCTGCGCATCGCCGTGCTATCGCGCGAAAACAATTATTCCACGCGGCGCCTGGTCGAAGAGGGCGAGAAACGCGGCCACACCGTAGAGGTGATCGACACCACGCGCTGCTACATGGCGATCAACGCGCTGGCCCCCGAGGTGCATTACGACGGCAAGCGCCTGCCCCGTTACGACGCGGTGATCCCGCGCATCGGCGCCTCCGTCACCGCCTATGGCGCCGCCGTGATCCGCCAGTTCGAGACCATCGGCACCTTCTGCGCCAACACCTCCGCCGGGATCATCGCCAGCCGCGACAAGCTCTACGCCCACCAGTTGATGGCGCGCGCGCAGGTCGGCATGCCCAACACCGCCTTCGCCGCCTCGCCCAAGGATACCGGCAACCTGATCGGCCTCGTCGGCACCGCGCCGCTGATCGTCAAGCTGCTCGAATCGACGCAAGGCAAGGGCGTGGTCCTCGCCGAGACGAAAAAGGCCGCCGAATCGGTGATCGACGCCTTCCGCGGCCTCAAGGCCAATTTCCTCGTGCAGGATTTCGTGCGCGAAGCGGCGGGCGAGGATATCCGCTGCCTCGTGATCGGCGGCAAGGTCGTGGCCTCGATGAAACGCACCGGCGCGGATGGCGATTTCCGCTCCAACCTGCATCGCGGCGGATCGGCCAAATCGGTGCGAATCACCAAGGCCGAACGCGAGACCGCGATCCGCGCCGCCCGCGTGTTCGATCTCAACATGGCGGGCGTGGACCTGCTGCGCTCCGAAACCGGGCCCAAGGTGCTCGAGGTCAATTCCTCGCCTGGCTTCGAGGGGATCGAGACCTCGACCGGCAAGAACATCACCGGCGCGCTCTACGAGATGATCGAGACGCGGGTGCGCCCCGCCCCGGTCCGTCGGCGCAAGACCACCGCGCGGTGACCCCCTCGAACCGTGCGGTTCGCGCGCTGAACCGTGAGGTTCGCCCTCTGGACGCGGGCGGGGTTAAATCTTATATGTTTTATCGGAAACACTGCAGGAGCCGTCCGTCATGACCGCAACAGAGCCCCTCGAAGGCGCGCCGCTGATCGCGCCCTCCAGCACCGATCACCCGCTCTACGACCAGGTGGTGGAGGCCTGTCGCTCCGTCTATGACCCTGAAATCCCTGTGAATATTTACGATCTCGGGCTGATCTACACGATCGACATCTCACCCGAAAACGCAGTCGGGGTGGTGATGACGCTGACCGCCCCGGGTTGCCCGGTCGCGGGCGAAATGCCCGGCTGGGTCGCCGACGCGATCGAGCCGCTTCCCGGCGTGAAACAGGTCGATGTCCAACTCACCTGGGAGCCGCCCTGGGGGATGGACATGATGTCAGACGAGGCTCGGCTTGAGCTGGGTTTCATGTAACGAAATCAACGAACTGGAAGGGTATCCTCATGTTCGGCACCCCCGGAAAGCAGGCCGTCTCCATAACGCCCGCTGCCGCCACGCAAATCGCGAAACTGATGGGACGCGACGGCCATCAAGGCTTGCGCATCGGCGTCAAGAAAGGCGGCTGTGCGGGCATGGAATACACGATGGAGTATGTGACCGAGGTCGATCCCCACGATGAGGTGGTCGAACAGGACGGCGCGCGCATCCTGATCGCGCCAATGGCACAGATGTTCCTGTTCGGCACCGAGATCGACTACCAGACATCGCTCTTGGAATCAGGTTTTGTCTTCAACAACCCCAACGTCACCGAATCTTGCGGCTGCGGAGAGTCGATCAAGTTCGCAGATATGTAAGCTTAGTGGCGTAACTCATTGCCAAAAGGCGATTTTTCATGAAACGCAAACTCGCCGCCGGCAATTGGAAGATGCACGGCACCAATGCCAGCCTGACCGAGATCGCCGCGCTCGTCACCGCCCATCCCGCGCCCGGCGCCGATATCCTTCTCTGCCCGCCCGCAACGCTCCTCGCGCGGGCCGCGGTCCTTGCCGCCGACAGCGCCGTGATGATCGGCGCG
This sequence comes from Roseovarius sp. A46, assembly GCF_004126395.1. NCBI lineage: Bacteria > Pseudomonadati > Pseudomonadota > Alphaproteobacteria > Rhodobacterales > Roseobacteraceae > Roseovarius > Roseovarius sp. A46. The sequence continues at coordinate 52,632 of NZ_PVWS01000016.1, forward strand.
CAGGATTGCCACCCTGCCGCCTCGGGCGCCCATACCGGCGATATCTCTGCCCCGATGCTGGCCGATGCGGGGGCAACGGCGGTCATCCTCGGCCATTCCGAACGCCGGGAAAATCATAGTGAAACCAATGATTTGATCTCCGAAAAGGCGCGCTCGGCCCACGCCGCGGGTCTCACGGCGGTAATCTGCCTCGGCGAGACGCTCGCGCAGCGCGAGGCCGCGCAAACCCTTGAAATCATCGCCACCGATCTGCACGCTTCCCTGCCCGACAGCGCCACCGCCGCCAACACCGTCCTCGCCTACGAGCCGGTCTGGGCCATCGGCACCGGCCTCACCCCGACCGAGGCGCAGATCGCCGAGGTCCACGGCCTCATACGCAGCCTGCTCAGCGAGCGACTTGGCGAGACAGAGGCCGCCGCGCTGCGACTGCTCTACGGCGGGTCGGTCAAGCCCGGCAACGCCGCCGGGATATTTGGCATCGCCAATGTGGACGGTGCCCTGGTCGGCGGCGCTAGCCTCAAGGCCGCCGATTTCTCTCCGGTTATCAACGCCCTGGAAGCCACAGTTTAACTCGCGTGGCTTCATCTTGCCAAAAATATTCCGGGGGAGTCGGCCCGCAGGGTCGGCGGGGGCAGCGCCCCCATTCTCCGCTCACAGCGGCAGCATCGTGGTCGACTTGATCTCTTCCATCGATAGCAGCGCCGTGACCGTGTGGATCTTCACCTCCGCGATCAGCGCCTGATAGAACACGTCATAGGCCCGGGCATTGGTGACACGAACCTTCAGGATGTAGTCGATATCGCCCGCAAGCCGGTGCGCCTCCATGACCTCTGGACGTTTCTTCAACGTTTCCAGGAATTTCGCCTGCCACTCCGCGTCATGCTCCGACGTCCGTACCAACACGAAGAAGCACGCCTCCAGCCCCAGCGCCTCGGGGTCGAGCAGCACCGTCTGCTGACGGATGACACCGCCCTCGCGCATCTTGCGGACGCGGTTCCACACCGGTGTTTTCGAGGAGCCCACGGCGCGGGCAATATCGTCGAGCGACTGCGCCGCATCGCGCTGCAACTGCCCTAGGATTTTCCGATCAAGCTCATCTATCCGGATCGTCATTCCACCTGCCCTCCAAAACTGGAACACCCCACCACGATCCTCATCAAAATGGAACGTGTGTCCTTATTGTTTGCGGCATCTGGCGTTCTGGAGGGAATATTTCCTATATTCTTGGTGAAGTCAAACAGTCCCGGACCCGTGTCGCCATGCCCAGCCAACCCGCCCACCGCGCTGTAACCCCCGTCGCCCTCGTCGGCGCGGGCCCCGGCGGCATCGACTTGCTCACCATCCGTGCCCTGCGGCTGATCGAGGCGGCGGACGTGGTGATCCATGACCGGCTGGTGAGCGGCGACATCCTCGCGCTCGCCCATGCGGACGCCCACGTGATCGCCGCAGGCAAGCAGGGGTTCGGCCCCACCACGCCGCAAGAGGCGATCAACGCGCTCATCACCGGCCACGCGCTCACCGGCGCGCGGGTCGTGCGGCTCAAGGGCGGCGACCCGGTGCTGTTTGGACGCCTCGACGAGGAGATTGCGGCGCTCGAAGACGCCGACCTGCCCTACGAGATCGTGCCCGGCGTCACGGCAGCTTCGGCCGCCGCCGCCTCCATCGGCCAGAGCCTGACGCAACGCGGGCGCAACTCCGGCCTGCGGCTGCTCACCGGCCATGACATGCAGGGCTTTGCCGATCACGACTGGCGCGCGATGGCCCACCCGGGCGAGGTGGCGGCGCTCTACATGGCCAAGCGCGCCGCACGCTTCGTGCAGGGCCGGCTGATGATGCACGGCGCAGCCCCCGACACGCCTGTGACCCTGGTCGAGAACGCCGCCCGCGCCGACGAACGCATCCTCGCCACCACGCTGGCCGACTGGCCCACCGACCTGGCCGATGCCGGGCTGGACGGCCCGGCACTCACCTTCCTCGGGCTCGCCCCGCGCGAGGCCCGTGCCCGCATTCCGCAAACGACCCCGCTGACCAGACAGGAGCTTGCCTGACATGCCCCGCGCCTTCACCCCCAAGGTCGTCACCGCCAATGCCCTCGTCGAGGGCGACGTGGTCTATCTCACCTCCGATGACCGCTGGACGCGCGACCTCGCCGAGGCCGAGCTGCTGACCGACGAGGCCGATGCCGATCTGCGCCTGTTGCAGGCGCAGGCCCGCACGTCCGAGGTGGTCGGTGCCTATCTCGCCGACATGCGCCCCGGCGCGAACGGCCCCGAGCCCGCCCATTTCCGAGAGGCGTTCCGCGCCACCGGCCCCTCCAACCGCTTTCATGGCAAGCAGTCCGAAGGGCTGCGCCGCGCCTGACCCACGCGACACGCGCAGGAGACAGAAGATGTATCGCTATACCGAGTTCGACACCGCCTTTCTCGCCGAGCGCACCCGCCAGTTCCGCGCGCAGGTCGAGCGGCGGATCGACGGCCATCTTACCGAGGACGAGTTCAGGCCGCTGCGCCTGATGAACGGGCTTTACCTGCAATTGCACGCCTACATGCTGCGCGTGGCGGTGCCCTACGGTTCTCTGGACGCCGCGAAGATGCGGCAACTGGCCTATCTCGCCGAACGGTGGGACAAGGGCTATGGTCATTTCACCACGCGCACCAACATCCAGTACAACTGGCCGAAACTGCGCGATGTTCCGGATATGCTCGACGCGCTGGCCGAGGTGGGGATGCACGCCATCCAGACCAGCGGCAACACCATCCGCAACGTGACCTCGGACCATTTCGCGGGGGCCGCGCCGGACGAGATCACCGATCCCCGCCCGGTGGCGGAACTGATCCGGCAATGGTCCACCGACCATCCCGAGTTTCAGTTTCTGCCGCGAAAGTTCAAGATCGCGGTCATCGCGTCCGAAACCGACCGCGCGGTGATGAAGAGCCACGATATCGGCGTGAAGATCGTAGAGCAGGACGGCACACGCGGCTACGAGATATGGGTCGGCGGCGGCATGGGTCGAACGCCGATGGTGGCGCGGCTCCTGCGCGAGTTCCTGCCAGAGGCCGACCTGCTGCCTTATCTGGAGGCGACGGTCGCCACCTATAACCGCATGGGCCGGCGCGACAACAAGTACAAGGCGCGGATCAAGATCACCGTGCACGAGCACGGGCTCGACGCATTCCGCGACGAGGTCGAGGCAGAGTTTCCCGATCGCCGCGCGGCGTTCACGGGCGTTGATCAGGCGTGGCTCAGTGATATCCGCGCGCGCTTCGTCACGCCCACGCTCTCCGAGCGCGATGCCGCCCCCTATTACGCCGCGCGCGTCACAGACCCGGTGCTCCGCGCCTGGGCGGATACCAATGTGGTGCCGCACCGGCATCCCGATCACGGCATCGTCAGCATCAGCCTCAAGGCGCATGGCGCGACGCCCGGCGACGCCTCGGCCGATCAGATGCAACTGGTGGCCGACCTGGCGGAGCAGTATGGGCACGACGACATCCGCGTGAGCCACGCACAGAACCTCGTGCTGCCGCATGTGGCGTTGGCCGACATACCGGCGGTTCACGCCGCCCTGCGCGAGGCGGGGCTTGCCACCGGCAATATCGGCCTCGCCTCCGATATCATCGCCTGCCCCGGCATGGATTACTGCGCGCTTGCGACCGCGCGCTCGATCCCCGTGGCGCAAGGTATCGCGACACGGCTCGAAGAACTGAAGATCGAGCACGATGTAGGCCATCTGCAAATCAAGATATCGGGCTGCATCAATGCCTGCGGCCACCACCACGTGGGGCATATCGGCATTCTCGGCCTCGACCGCGCGGGGGTGGAGAACTACCAGATCACCCTCGGCGGCGACGCGTCGGAGAGCACGGCAGTCGGCACCCGCACCGGTCCCGGCTTCGCCTATGACGAGATCGTGCCGGCGGTGGAGCGGTTGATCCTCGCCTATCTCGACCTGCGCGAGGGGCCCGACGAGACATTCCTGCAGGCCTATACCCGGCTCGGGATGGCCCCGTTCAAATCCGCGCTCTACGATCACGAGGCCCGCGCCCATGCCGCAGAGTGAGCTGACAGACCGGGTGGCCGCGCTCAACACGCGCTATCGCCACCATTCGGCAAACTCGGTGCTCGCCCGCGCGCTCGCCGACCCGGCGGCGGGGCGGCTGGCGCTGGTGTCGAGCTTTGGCGCCGAATCGGTGGTGCTGCTGCACATGGTGGCGGTGACACGCCCGGCAACACCGGTGATCTTCATCGACACGGAGATGCTGTTCGCCGAAACGCTGGTCTACCAGCAAGAGCTCGCCGAACGGCTGGCCTTGCGCGATCTGCGTATCATCAGCCCCGGGGCGGGCGACCTTGCGCAGACCGACCCCGACTCCACCCTGCACCGGCGCGATCCCGACGCCTGCTGCGCGCTGCGCAAGACACGGCCGCTCCTGCGTGCGCTCGACGGCTTCGACGGCTGGATCACCGGGCGCAAGCGCTACCAGGCAGGCACGCGCGCGGCGCTCGAGTTTTTCGAGATCGAAGAGGGCACCGGGCGCATCAAGGTCAACCCGCTGGCCCACTGGGCACGCGAGGACGTCCAGACCTACATGGAAGAAAACCGTCTGCCCCGGCACCCGCTGGTGGCGCGCGGCTACCCGTCCATCGGCTGCATGCCCTGCACCACCCCCGTCAGCGCGGGAGAAGACCCGCGCGCAGGCCGCTGGCGCGACCACGACAAGTCCGAATGCGGCATCCACATCGTGGATGGCCGCGTCATTCGCAAAGGAGTCTCCGCATGAGCACCATCGTCACCGACCGGGGCTTTGGCCCCGATGACTGGACCGCGCCCATCGTGGCGCTGGAGGATGCCCGCCCCGGCGTGGGCATCAATCTGCCCGCGAGCGCCGATCCGATGGAACTCGCCGGACGGCTCCGCGACACGCCGCTCATACGCGTGAACTTCTCGTCCTTCGCCGACGGACGCGGCTTTAGCATCGCGCGGCGGCTGCGGCTCATGGGCTACAAGGGGCGGCTGCGCGCCGGTGGCCACGTGATCGCCGATCAATACGCGATGGCGCGGCGTTCGGGCTTTGACGAGGTCGAGATCAGCGACGAGATCGCCACCCGTCAGCCGCAGGATCAGTGGCAGTTCCGCGCCAACTGGCAGGCGCATGACTATCAATCGCGGCTGCGGGGCTGAATATCGCCTTCACCTGACCTAGGTCAAAGATTAGAAGAGGATGTCGGTTTAGACGCACCGGCAGAGTGAACCATGACCGAGATGAGCCCCGTGACCCAGACCACCGCCGCCAAGGCCCCCAAGGCCCCGACCCTGCCCGACGCGCAGACCGTGACCTCGGTTCGGCATTACACCGACCGGCTGTTCGCCTTTCGCGTCACACGGCCTGCGTCCCTGCGCTTTCGCTCGGGCGAGTTCGTGATGATCGGGCTGATGCAGAAGGACGAGAAGACGGGCCGCGAGAAGCCGCTCCTGCGCGCCTATTCCATCGCCTCGCCGTCCTGGGATGACGAGCTGGAATTCTACTCTATCAAGGTGCAGGACGGCCCGCTCACCTCGCGGCTGCAACATATCGAGCCGGGGGACGAGATCATCCTGCGGCCCAAGCCGGTCGGCACGCTGGTGCATGACGCGCTCCTGCCGGGCAAGCGGCTGTGGCTGTTTGCCACCGGCACCGGCATCGCGCCTTTCGCCTCGCTGCTGCGCGACCCGCAGACCTATACCGATTACGAGGAGGTGATTCTCACCCATACCTGCCGCGAGGTGGGCGAGTTGACCTATGGTCGCGAACTGATCGAGAGCATCCGCGGCGACGAGATGCTGGAGGAGCTTATCGGCGAGGGCTTTGCCGACAAGCTGCGCTATTACCCCACCACAACGCGTGAGGAGAGCCCCAAGATGGGCCGCATCACCGACCTGATGCGCGCGGGCGAAGTATTCGATGATCTCGGCGTGAAACCGCTCGAGCCCGGGACCGACCGCGCGATGGTCTGCGGCAACCTCGCCTTCAACCTCGAGATCAAGCAGATGCTCGAGGATTACGGGCTGCGCGAGGGCGCCAATTCAGAGCCCAAGGAATACGTGGTGGAAAAGGCGTTCCTCGACTGAAACGCCTCCGCTGAAATGAGAAAACCCGCGCAAGGACAATGGCTTGCGCGGGTTTTTTTCATACCTGATCCGGCTTCAGTAGCCGAGCGCCTCGCGCGCCGTTTCGAGCGCGCCCCGGAGCAGGTCGGGATTGTCCTGCGCGGCCTCGATCCCCTCGATCAGCAAGTTTTCCTGCATCGTCCCGAGGTCAGCGCCCTCGATGAGGTTCAGGGCGCGCTCCATGTCGAACCCCTCGGCGGTGAGCGCGTCGGGCGTCGTGCCCGCATCCTGCGCCTCCGGCTCGGGCAGGCTCTCGGTGGAGTCTTCCGGCACGGCCTCGGCGGCGGGATCGGGCGCACCGTCCACAGTCTCGGCCCCGGCTTCCGCTGGCTCGCCGCTCGTATCCGTGGCCGCGTCGGCGGCATCGCCCGCCGCATCGGTCGCACCGGTTACCGCGTCTTTCGCGGCATCAACGGTGTCGGTCGCAGTCTCGGTTACCGCCTCGGCTGCGTCGCTCGCCGCTTCCTCGGCGGCCTCGACCGCCGCGCCCGCGGCGTCCCCGGCGGCCTCTGCCGCCTCCTGCGCAGCTTCGGTCACGGTGTCGGCCGCCTCGCCGGCGGTCGTCTTGGCCTCTTCCAGCGCCTCGGGCGCGTCGATCTCGCCCTGCGAGACCTCCTCGACCACGTCGGTTACCGATTTGCCGGTTATCAGGAGGTATCCACCGCCAAGAACGGCAACGGCCACCACGATCCACACAAGGTTCTTCATCGCCATCTCCCAGATATGACTGAGGCCCGCCGCCCGTGCCGCGGTCCCCATTTTGTCCTTGTCTCACAGATGAGGGCATCGCCCCGGCACCTCAAGTGGAAAAACCATGCCGCGCGCCCCGATTGGCCGGATTTTGCCGCTTGAAAGCTGCCGCCCCCCCGTTTACCTTCCACGGCCAAATCCATCATACGATCGCAACGACAAAAGGACCAAAGCCATAGCCCGCAGACCTCACAACGCGCCTCCGACGCGCGATACCGGCCCCCGCGTGAACGACCGCATCCGCGCCGAAGAAATCCGCCTCATTGGCGCTGACGGAGAGAACGTCGGCGTTGTCTCGCCCGCAAGGGCGATCGAGATGGCCGAAGAGGTCGGGCTCGACCTCGTGGAAATCTCACCCAACGCGACGCCGCCGGTCTGCAAGATCATGGATTTCGGCAAATTCAAGTACGAGCAGCAGAAACGAGAGGCCGAGGCGCGCAAGAAGCAGAAGACCATCGAGGTCAAGGAGGTCAAGTTCCGCCCCGGGACCGACACCCACGATTACGAAGTCAAGATGCGCAATGTGCTGAAATTCCTCGAAGGCGGCGACAAGGTCAAGATCACTCTGCGCTTTCGCGGGCGAGAGATGGCGCACCAGAATCTCGGGCGCGACCTTCTCGAACGCATCGCGGGCGATGTCGAGGGCGTGGGCCGGATCGAGAATATGCCCAAGATGGAGGGGCGGCAGATGATCATGATTATCGGCCCGGGGGCCAAGTGATCCGGGCCGCCGCCACAGCCCCATGAGCGGCGCCGTGGCCGGGCATGAATACCGTGTCCTGCCCGCGCCGACGCGCGGGCGCAAGGCGCCGGGCATCAAGACCCCCGAAGACCGCTTTGCACTTGGCATCGAGGACATCCTCAACGAAATGGCGCGCGACGGCTGGCGCTACCTGCGCAGTGACATCCTGCCCAGCCAGGAGCGTCAGGGCCTGACATCGACGACGACGGTCTACCGCTCGGTGCTCGTGTTTGAACGCAGCCTCGCGCCAGCGGCGCCGCCGAAGCCGGAACCATCCGAAGAATTCGTGGCCGAGGATGTGGCGCGTTCGTTGGTCCCTGATCGTCCCGACGGCTGAGTACAGAGCGAAACCCTTTGCAATCAGGACCCTGGCTGGCATTTGCGCGGCGCGCGAAGATTTGACCGTCGCAGTGACGCCACGCGTTTTTTTGCCGCTCCCCCCTTCTAATCCGCGCGTTTTGGCATACACTCTGCGCCCTGACTCGGAAAGGTTCGCGCATGTCCAAGACTGATCCCTTCGGCTTCGATCTGTCCGTTTCCTCGGCCAAGCGCAAGAAGCCGCGCGGGCGGCGGGCGATGTCCGGCGCGTCGGAGACCTCGACCCGCGTGTGCGAGCACGAGGGTTGCGACGAGGCGGGGCTCTACCGCGCGCCCAAGTCCCCGGACGTGCTCGACGACTATTACTGGTTCTGTCAGCAGCACGTACGCGAATACAATCTCAAGTGGAACTTCTTCGAAAGCACCACCGAGGCCGAACTCAACGCGCAGATGTCGCGCGACAAGGTCTGGGAGCGCGAGACCAAGCGCCTGTCAGACCCCGAGGCGCGCGCATGGGCCCGGCTCGGCATCGAGGATCCGCACCAGGTGCTGGGCGAGAACGCCACCCGCAACCCGGGCCGCAAGCAGACCGGCAAGCGCAAGCTGCCGCCGACCGAACGCCGCGCACTGGAAATCCTGGAGGCGGGCGATGACTGGTCCAAGGCGGACCTGCGCAAGGCCTACAAGTCGCTCATCAAGGTGCTGCACCCCGACATCAACGGCGGCGACCGAAGCCAGGAAGAACAGTTGCAGCAGGTGGTCTGGGCCTGGGACCAGCTAAAGGACAGCCGCAACTTCAAGTGAGCCGGGGCAACCGCGTGTCTTGTGTGACCAGATCACAGACCGCGCCCGGCGATCGGGGCGATAATCACTATCGTAAACAGGCGCTGATCGCGCGCCTCCAACCACGAAGGCGACACCATGCTCAAGAAAAATGTCGGAACGGTCGACCGCGCGCTGCGCATCATCCTTGGCCTCGCGCTCCTGGCAGGGTTTTTTCTCAACAGCGGCGGGGCCTATAGCTGGCTCTACCTCATCGGAATCATTCCGCTGGCCACAGGGCTGATATCGTCCTGCCCGCTCTACTCGATATTCGGGATATCGACCTGCCCGATTGACCGAAAGTGACATGAACGTACCATCCTCGGGCCTGGCCTGAGGGTGACGCGATACCCTCACTTCCGTCGGGGGTATCGTGCCCAATTTCGCAGCGCGTCCAAACGGACCCGAGCAAGACGCTCCGGGTGACTAGGACGCGTCCGCGTCTTCCTCCGAGCCACGCACGCCCAGAAGCTGATCCATGCTCACCGACGGCTGGTCGCAACCCGCCTCACCGACAATCCGCGCGGGCACGCCCGCCACGGTCTTGCACGGCGGCACCTCTTGCAGGACGACCGAGCCTGCGGCGACGCGGCTGCAATCGCCGACCTTGATATTGCCCAGAACCTTGGCGCCCGCGCCGATCAGCACGCCGTTGCCGATCTTGGGGTGGCGGTCTTCTTCCTCCTTACCGGTGCCACCGAGCGTCACCGAATGCAGCATCGACACGTTATCGCCCACCACCGCCGTCTCGCCGATGACGATCGAATGGGCGTGGTCGATCATGATGCCCTTGCCGATCCGTGCCGCGGGATGGATATCGACGCCGAACACCTCCGAACAGCGCATCTGAAAGAACCGGGCAAGATCGCGCCGCCCCTGCCCCCAGAGCCAATGCGCGATGCGGTAGGCCTGGATCGCCTGGAACCCCTTGAAGAACAGCAAGGGCAGCAGGAACCTGTCGCAAGCCGGGTCTCGGTCGTTGACGGCGACGATATCGGCGCGCGCGGCGAGCCCGATCCGGTCATCCGCGCCCAGCGCCTTGTCGCAGATCTCGCGCAGTATCTGCTCGGGCATCTCGGCGGAGGCGAGCTTGAGCGAGATGCGATAGGCCAGCGCCGAATCAAAGCTGCCGTGATGCAGCACGCTGGAATGAATGAGGCCACCCATCAGCGGCTCGTCGGCGATGGCCGCCTCGGCCTCGCGGGCGATGCGCGCCCAGACGGGATCGAACTCGGCCAGTTTGGTCTTTGTATGCGCCACGGGACATGCTCCTCTGGATCGGTGCGATCATAACAGATAGGCAGGGCAGGTAAAATGCAAAGGGCTGTTGCCGAGGATCACCGTTATGAATGACACCGAGCGCGCCCGCTTTCGCGCTCGCATCACCGCGCGGCTCGCCGAGATCGACGAGGAGGACGCACGCGGACGCGAAGGGCAGGCCACGGTCACGCTCGACCAGCAGGCCATCGGGCGGCTGAGCCGTCAGGACGCACTACAATCGCAGGCCATGGCGCGCGCCACCCATGCCCGCCGCGACGTCGAGCGGCGCCGCCTGAGCGCCGCGCTCGACCGGATCGACGAGGGCGAATTCGGCTATTGCGAGGACTGTGGCGAGGAAATCGCGCCGGCGCGGCTCGAACTTGACCCCGGCACAACGCGCTGTATTTCCTGTGCGGCGGGCTGAGCCGCCCACGTCACGGCAGGAGCAACGGATGACCGAGACCAGAAGCGCCCTGATTGTCAGCCACGGCCAGCCCTCCGAGCCGGATCCGGCAGAACGCGACCTCGCGCGCTTTGGCACCAGCGTGGCGCGCGCCCTGCCCGGCTGGCACGTGGGCACGGCCACGCTGGCCAAGCCCGGCGCACTCGACGCGGCCTTGGCAGTGGCGGGCCCGGCGCCGGTCGTCTATCCGATGTTCATGACCGAGGGCTGGTTCACCGGCGAGAACCTGCGCAACCGGCTCGGCAATGCACCGGGGGCGCGCGTGCTGCGCCCCTTAGGCGTTTCGCCGGACCTGCCCGGCCTCGCCGCCGACCTGATCGACGACCAGATCGCCCGCGCCGGGTGGAACCCCGGTGAGACGCGGCTGTTTCTCGCCGCGCACGGTTCTGGCCGCAGCCCCAATTCGGCCCGCGACACCCGCGCCTTTGCCGCGGCGCTCGCCCGCCACATCGCGCTGGCAGAGATCAGCGTGGGCTTTGTCGAGGAGCCGCCATACCTCGCCGATGCCGCCACCGGCATCGGCGAGCGGAGCCTGTGCCTGCCGTTCTTTGCCGCCGCCGGGGGGCATGTCACGGATGACATTCCCGAAGCGCTCGACAAGGCGGATTTTTCCGGGCTTCGGCTCGCACCCCTGGGCCTTGCCCCCGCGGTGCCTGATCTGGTGGCCCGTGCCATCGCGTCGGACCGTTAGCGCCACCGCATTGCGTTGGCGCCAACAGGGAGGAATTTGCGCTAACAGTTATCGCTAACATCCTGACTTGACGCTGAAAATTTCCGTTTTCCGGGTTTTCGGGACCGACGCCTGCGTTTATACCGCAGCCAAATCCCGGATCAGGAGAGCCCAATGACCATCACCGTCGGCATCAACGGCTTCGGCCGGATCGGCCGCGCCACCCTGGCGCATATTTCCGAAAGCCTGCGCAACGACATCAAGGTCGTGAAGGTAAACGCCACCGGCCCGCTGGAGACGGCCGCGCACCTGATGCGCTATGACAGCGTGCATGGCCGCTTTCCCCATCCGATCACGGTCGAGGGCAACACGATGGACCTCGGACGCGGCCCGATCGAGATGTTTTCCACCTACGACATGACCGCGCTCGACTGGGAAGGCGTAGACGTTGTGATGGAATGCACCGGCAAGTTCAACGACGGGCTGACCGCCAAGACCCATCTGGAGCGCGGCGCGCGCAAGGTGCTCTTGTCGGCACCGGGCAAGAACGTGGACCGCACCGTTGTCTACGGCGTCAATGACGGGCTGTTGCAGCCGGGCGAGCGGATGATCTCTAACGGCTCTTGCACCACCAACTGCCTCGCGCCGCTGGCCAAGGTTCTGCACGAGAGCATCGGCATCGAGAGCGGCATCATGACCACGATCCACGCCTATACCGGCGATCAGCCCACCCATGACCGCCGCCACAAGGACCTCTACCGCGCCCGTGCCGCAGCAATGTCGATGATCCCCACCTCCACCGGCGCGGCCAAGGCGCTGGGCGAGGTGTTGCCCGATCTCGCCGGGCGTCTCGACGGCTCGGCCATCCGGGTGCCAACGCCCAATGTGTCGGCGGTGGACCTGACCTTCGTGGCACAGAAGGACGTGACCGCGGCGGACGTGAACGCAGTGGTGGCCGAGGCCGCCGCAGGGCCGATGGCGGGCGTGCTCGGCTACGATCCCGAGCCCAAGGTCTCGGTCGATTTCAACCACACCGAGGAGAGCTCGATCTTCGCCCCCGACCAGACCAGGGTGACGGGCAAGCGCCTGGTGCGGGTGCTGGCGTGGTACGACAACGAATGGGGATTTTCCTGCCGCATGGCCGATGTGGCCGTGGCGATGGGGCGGTTGCAATAAGCCCGCGACGCTTGCGCGATTGCGTCCCGTCGGGCATACCCGGCGGGATCATTTCGTCAGGGACATCCCGATGACCAACCGCATCGCCATCGTGCTGGTTCTGCTGATCGTGGCGGCGGTGGCTTATGACGTGCAGCGCAACGACCACGCCGGCCTGCTGTTCCTGACGCGCAAGTTGATCGACCTGATCGAATACCTTGCATTCTGGCGCTGACAGAGTTCGAATGACGCGCGCTTGACAGGAGTGCGTTTTCGTTTATCTTCGAAAATGATTGTTAGCGCTATCAAACACCCGGAGGAACGATCATGGCACTCAGACTGGCCATCAACGGCTTTGGCCGGATCGGGCGCAACGTGCTGCGCGCGTTGATGGAATCAGGGCACACGGATATCGAGATCGCGGCAATCAACGATCTCGGCCCGGTCGAGACCAATGCCCACCTGCTCGAATTCGACAGCGTGCATGGCCGCTTTCCCGGCCCCGTCACCGTCGCGGGCAACACGATCGACGCAGGAGGCGGCCCGATCCGCGTCAGCGCCGAGCGCGATCCCGAGTCACTCGATTGGTCCGATATCGATATCGTGCTGGAATGCACCGGCATCTTCACCGACCGAGACGCCGCCGCACGGCACCTGAAGAACGGCGCACGCCGCGTGCTCGTCTCCGCCCCCTCGAAAGGGGCGGACCGGACCGTGGTCTACGGCGTCAACCATGCCAGCCTGACGCCGGAGGATATCGTGGTCTCGAACGGTTCTTGCACCACCAACTGCCTCGCGCCGGTCGCCAAGGTGCTGCACGAGAGCCTCGGCATCAAACGCGGCTTCATGACAACGGTGCACAGCTATACCGGCGACCAGCCGACGCTCGACCGGATGCACAAGGATCTCTACCGCGCACGTGGCGCGGCGCTCAACATCATCCCGACAACCACGGGTGCTGCGCGCGCCGTGGGGCTGGTGCTGCCCGAACTCGACGGACGCCTCGATGGCACGGCGATCCGCGTGCCCACACCCAACGTGAGCGCGGTGGACCTGACGTTCGAGGCAGGGCGCGCAACGAGCGTGGAAGAGATCAACGCCGCCATCGCCGAAGCAGCGCAAGGGGCGCTCAAGGGCGTGCTCGACGTGACGGGCCGTGAGCTGGTGTCGTCAGATTTCAACCACAACCCGATGAGCGCCATATTTGCCACCGATCAGACGCGGGTGATGGATGGCAATTTCTGCCGGGTGCTGGCGTGGTATGATAACGAGTGGGGCTTTTCCAACCGGATGCTCGACGTGGCCGCCGAGATGGGGCGGCGCGCGGGGTAAGTAACCGCCGCTCTCAGGCGAATTTCGCGATCAGCGCATCGCGCACCGGGGCCGTGACAAATTTTGACACGTCGCCGTTTAGCCGCGCGATCTCCTTGACGAGCTTGGATGCGATCGCCTGGTGGCCCGCGTCGGCCATCAGGAACACCGTCTCTACCGTATTGTCGAGCGTCCGGTTCATACCCACCATCTGGAACTCGTATTCGAAATCCGCCACCGCCCGCAAGCCGCGCACGATAAGCTGCGCGCCCACGTCATGGGCGCAGTCGATCAGCAGGTTGTCGAACGGATGGGCGACGATCTCGGTGCCGGTCTGCTCGGTGAGCTTGACGCATTCCGCCTCGATCATCGTGACGCGCTCCTCCAGCGAGAAGAGCGGGCCCTTGTCCCGGTTGATCGCCACCCCGATCACCAGGCGATCTACCAGCATGGCGGCGCGGCGGATGATGTCGATATGCCCCAGCGTGATCGGATCGAAGGTGCCGGGATAGAGGGCGATGCGCATCTGGCCGCTCCGTTGTTGCGGTGTCGCGGCACGCAACGATATTGCGCCGCCGAATGCAACCCCCTCAATAGCCCATTATCATCCCTTCAAGTGCCGTCTTTTCCAGCGACAATTCGTCGAGCCGCGCCTTGACCACGTCGCCGATTGTGACGATCCCCACGAGCTTGCCCTCTTCGACCACCGGCATGTGGCGGAAGCGGCCATCGGTCATCCGCGCGAGCACCGCGTCCGAGGTGTCCTGCCTGGCGCAGCAGACCGGGTTGCGCGTCATCATCTCGCTCACCGTCTCGGTCAGGCAGCTCGCGCCGCGCACCGCCAGTGCGCGAACGATGTCGCGCTCCGACAGGATGCCGTCGGCAGCCTCGCCATCGGCGGACACAACCAGCCCGCCGATCCGGCGCTCGGCCAGGATACTGGCGGCCTCCGCGATCGGCGTGTCGGGCGTGACGGTGATGACCCCGTCATCGCCCTTGGACTTTAGAATCTGCTGGACCAGCATCGCGACGCCCTCCAAAAATGAAAATTGCGTGAATGAAGCGTGAGCCACAACAATATTCCTGTCAAGCCTGCGCCTCGAGCCGCGCCACCTCGGCGCGCATCCCCTCGACAAGCGCCGCGGCAAAGCGGTTTTGTCGTTCCAGCCGGCGGTCGTCGGCGTGGCGCACGAGGTAGAAGCTGCGGGTGAGCGTGAAGAGATCGGGCAGCACCCGCCGCGCACCGCGCAGCCAGGGCAGAGAGAAATCGTGCAGCACGCCGATCCCGCCGCCTCTCGCGACGAGGTTAAGCTGCACCGAGACCGAGTTGGAGGCCAAATCGACCCGGTCGATCCCCGCCTCGCTGAGGTAATCGAGCTCGCGATCAAAGATCATGTCGGGGATGTAGCCCACGATCCGATGCGCGCGCAGATCCTCGAGCCGCGCGATCGCCGAGTGTCGGCGCAGGTAGCGCGCGGTCGCCGCGAGGTGCAGGTGGTAATCGGTGACCTTCTGCACCGAGAGCCGTCCAGCCGTGGGCGGGCTCACCGCGATCACCATGTCGGCCTCGCGCCGGGTGAGGTTGAACACCCGCGGCAGCGCGACGATCTGGATTTCGAGGTCCGGGTTTTCGGCGGCGATCTCGGTACAAACCTGCGGCAGCACGAAATTGGCGCAGCCATCGGGCGCGCCGATCCGAATTTGCCCGGCAAGCCCCCCCGCCTGCCCGGCCACGTCATGGGCGGCGGCCTCCATCGCCTGCTCGGCGCGGATCGCGTGCTCCATGAGCCGCGCCCCCGCCTCGCTCAGTGCGTAGCCGGTGGGCGACTTGGCAAAGAGCGGGGCGCCGAGCGCCTCCTCGAGCCGCGCCACCCGCCGCCCCACGGTGGCCGGATCGATCCGCAGCACGCGCCCCGCCCCCGACAGGCTCTCGGCGCGCGCCACCGCCAGAAAAATGCGCATGTCGTCCCAATGCGGCGTCACCGGCGCGTCTCCTTTGCAATAATGCAAATCGGTATTGGAAACTTGCCCCTTTTACGGTGAGTTTTGCAAGGCTACCTTGATGCCAACGCGCATTTCAGGAGGAGATGACGATGAAAGAGCTTACCCACTACATCAACGGCCAGCATGTGAAGGGCGCCTCGGGGCGCTTCTCGGACGTGTTCAACCCAGCCACCGGCGAAGTGCAGGCCCGTTGCCCACTCGCCAGTCCCGAAGAGATGGCGCAGGCCGTGGCCGCCGCGCAGGCCGCACAGCCCAAATGGGCCGCCACCAACCCGCAGCGGCGCGCGCGGGTGATGATGGAATTCGTGCGGCTGCTCAACCGTGACATGGACAAGCTCGCCGAAGCGCTGAGCGCCGAGCATGGCAAGACCTTCCCCGACGCCAAGGGCGACGTGCAACGCGGGCTCGAAGTGGTGGAATACTGCATCGGTGCGCCGCAGATGCTCAAGGGCGAGTTCACCGACAGCGCCGGTCCCGGCATCGACATGTATTCCATGCGCCAACCCCTTGGAGTTACAGCAGGAATAACGCCGTTCAACTTCCCGGCCATGATCCCGATGTGGATGTTCGCGCCGGCGCTCGCCTGCGGCAACGCCTTTATCCTGAAACCAAGCGAGCGCGACCCCTCGGTGCCCTTGATGCTGGCGGAACTGATGGAGGAGGCGGGGCTGCCCAAGGGGCTCTTGCAGGTGGTGAACGGCGACAAGGTCGCGGTGGACGCGATCATCGACGACCCGGTGATCCAGTCCATCGGCTTCGTCGGGTCGACCCCGATCGCCGAGTATATCTATGGCCGCGGCTGCTCGAATGGCAAGCGTGTTCAATGCTTTGGCGGGGCCAAGAACCACATGATCGTCATGCCAGATGCCGATATGGACCAAGCCGCCGACGCGCTCATTGGCGCGGGCTATGGCGCGGCGGGCGAGCGCTGCATGGCGATTTCGGTGGCCGTGCCGGTGGGTGACGAGACTGCCGACCGGCTGATCGAAAAGCTGGTACCGCGCATTGAAAAACTCAAGGTCGGACCCTGGACCGCAGGCAACGACGTGGATTACGGCCCCGTCGTGACGGCGGAGGCCAAGGCGCGCATCCTCGGGCTGGTTGAGAGCGGAATTTCTCAAGGAGCTCAATTGGTTGTCGATGGGCGGGGCTTCAAGTTGCAGGGGTATGAGGACGGGTTCTTCGTGGGGCCGCACCTGTTTGACCGGGTGACGCCGGAGATGGACATCTACCGGCAGGAGATTTTCGGGCCCGTGCTGACCACTGTGCGCGCGGGCAGCTACGAGGAGGCCCTGAAGCTGGCGATGGACCACGAATACGGCAACGGCACCGCGATCTTTACCCGCGACGGCGATGCCGCCCGCGATTTTGCCAATAGAATCAACATCGGAATGGTGGGTATCAACGTGCCGATCCCGGTGCCGCTGGCCTACCACACATTCGGTGGATGGAAGAAATCGGGCTTTGGCGATCTCAATCAGCACGGGCCTGACGCGTTCAAGTTCTACACCCGCACCAAGACCGTCACGTCGCGGTGGCCGTCGGGGATCAAGGATGGCGGCGAGTTCAACTTCAAGGCGATGGACTGAGACAGGCCGCCCGAACCTGTAGGTTCAGGCGGTGAACCGGGAGATTCGGCGGGGGCACCGTGACGGTGCCCCCACCCCCCCGGGGTGTTTCCACGACGAAGAAACGCAGCGCCCAATGCTTTTCCCTTGGCAGCGCCCCTTCCCCCGGTGTTTTCTGGCGGGAGGGGACAGGGGAGGCAGGGCATGGCGATCACGCATCCGGATTTCACCATCGGCGTCGAGGAAGAATACCTGCTCGTCGATCTCGACAGTCTCGCGCTGGCCAACGCGCCCGAGGGGTTGATGGAGGCGTGCAAGAGCGAGCTGGAGGACCAGGTCAGCCCCGAATTCCTCAACTGCCAGATCGAGATCGGCAGCCGGGTGTGCAAGACCATCGCCGAGGCGCGCGAAGACCTGAAGCGCCTGCGCAGCACCGTGGCGCATCATGCCCGCGCCCACAACCTCGCCCCTATCGCCGCATCGTGCCATCCGTTCGCCGACTGGCGCAGCCAGACCCATACCGACAAGCAGCGCTATAACGACTTGCAGCACGATCTGGCGGGGGTGGTGCGGCGGATGCTGATATGCGGGATGCATGTGCATGTGGGCATCGAGCCGCCCGACCGGCGCATCGATCTGATGAACCAGATGAGCTATTTCCTGCCACACTTCTTGGCGCTGAGCGCGTCCTCGCCTTATTGGCAGGGGCAGGATACCGGGCTGGCGAGCTATCGCCTAACCGTGTTCGACAACCTGCCGCGCACCGGGCTGCCGCCGCGGATGGAGAGCTTTGGCAGCTTCGAGCGGTCTGTGCAGGTGCTGGTGGACATGGGGGTGATCGAGGATGCGTCGAAAATCTGGTGGGATTTGCGCCCCTCGTCGCGCTTTCCCACCCTGGAATCGCGCATCTGCGACGTGCAGCCCCGGCTGGAGGATACGCTCACCCTTGCCGCGCTCACGCAGGCGATCGCGCGGATGCTGTGGCGGCTGGCCATTCGCAACCAGCGCTGGCGCATCTACGACGCCTTCCTGGTGAGCGAGAACCGCTGGCGCGCGCAGCGCTATGGCACCACCGAGGGGCTGATCGACCTTGGGCGCGGCGAGATCGTGCCGATGGAGGAGCTGGCAGCAGAGATGATTGAGCTGGTGGCCGAGGATGCCGAGTTCTTCTCGTCGCTGCCGGAGGTGACGCGGCTGCGCGACATGGTGGCGGGCGGCACCAGCGCCGAGCGCCAGCGTGCCGTGGCCTGCGCGGCGCGCGAGGGGGGCGCGGACGAACGGGAGGCGTTGCGCGCGGTGGTCCGCCACCTGATCGAGGAATACCACGCCGACCTGTGAGCCAGCGTCGATGACAATCCTGTGAGCGGATCGGCGGAAAATGCCGCCGCCTCTTCGGATTTGCGGTTATCTTACCTATATAGCGCGCATATCCCCGACATAGAGGACCGAGCAAAGTGACGCCGAAATTCACCCGCCGCACCGCCATCACCACCGGCCTCGCCGCGCTGGCCACGCCCGGCCTGCTGCGCGCCGAAACATTGGTGAACCGCCGCAACGTCTCGGCCTTTGTCAAACGCGACTGGCGCGATCATTTCGACAGTCTCGGCCAGGGCTGCCTGCTCGCCGATATCGACAGCCGTGCGGTGCATTACTGGGGACCGGATAACGAGACCTATGCGCTCTACCCCTCCTCGGTGCCGATGACCGAGGATCTGACGCGGCGCGGCTATACACGGATCGTGCGCAAACGTGTCGGCCCCGACTGGACACCCACCCAATCCATGCGCGAGCGCGACCCCACGCTGCCCGCCTACATGCCGCCCGGCCCGGGCAACCCGCTGGGCACCCATGCGCTCTATCTCGACTGGCCCGCCTACCTGGTGCACGGCACCCATGACACCCGCAAGATCGGGAGACAGTCCTCCTCGGGCTGCATCGGCCTCTACAACCGGCATATCGAAGAGCTTTTCAGCATGGCGCAGGTCGGCACACAGGTGCTCTTGCTGTGACCGCGCGGCCCTTGCAAACTATCAGCGCCCCGGGTTACCCCTCGGGGCGTTTTCTATTGTCACATCAGGTTCGGAGGCGTTGCGCCTTGCAACAGTTCTGCAATAGTTGTTAATTAAACAACCGTTCATTTCAGCGAACAGGAGCCGGTGATGGATTTCGCCCTCACAGAGGAACAGACCGCCATATTCGACATGGCCCACGCCTTCGGGCAGGACCGGATCGCGCCCCACGCCCGCGACTGGGAGCGCGAGGGCACCATTCCCAAGGAGCTGTGGCCCGAGATCGCGGCGCTCGGCTTCGGTGGGCTCTACGTGAGCGAGGACTCGGGGGGATCGGGGCTGGGCCGGCTGGATGCGACGCTGGTGTTCGAAGCGCTGAGCATGGCCTGCCCCTCGGTCGCCGCGTTCCTGTCGATCCACAACATGTGCGCCAAGATGATCGACAAGTTCGGATCGGACGAGATCAAGGCGCGGGTTCTGCCCCGCGCCATGACGATGGAGACGGTGCTCTCGTACTGCCTGACCGAGCCGGGATCGGGCTCGGATGCCGCGGCATTGAAGACCCGCGCGGAGCGGACGAACGAGGGGTATGCCCTCAACGGCACCAAGGCGTTCATCTCGGGGGGCGGATATTCGGACGCCTACGTGGTGATGGTACGCACCGGCGGCGACGGCCCCAAGGGTATCTCGACCGTCTATGTCGAGGACGGCACGCCGGGCCTCAGCTATGGCGGACTGGAAGACAAGATGGGCTGGCGCAGCCAGCCAACGCGGCAGGTGCAGTTTGACAACTGCAACATTTCCGCCGCGAACCTGGTGGGTGAAGAGGGTAAAGGTTTCAGTTACGCGATGAATGGGCTGGATGGCGGGCGGCTCAACATCGCCGCCTGTTCGCTGGGCGCGGCACAGCAGGCGATCGATATGACGCTGGGCTACATGGCCGAGCGCAAGGCGTTCGGCAAGCCGATCAGCGAGTTCCAGGCGCTGCAATTCCGGCTGGCCGACATGGAGATCGAATTGCAGGCCGCGCGCACATTCCTGCGGCAGGCGGCGTGGAAGCTCGACACCGGCGCGCCCGATGCGACGAAGTTCTGCGCGATGGCCAAGAAGTTCGTCACCGAGGCGGGCAGCCGCATCGTGAACCAGTGCCTGCAACTGCATGGCGGTTATGGCTACCTGGCCGATTACGGGATCGAGAAGCTGGTGCGCGACCTGCGCGTGCACGAGATCCTGGAGGGCACCAACGAGATCATGCGCCTGATCGTGGCGCGGCAGATGCTGGCGGACCAATGAGCGACGATATCCATATCCGCAAAGAAGGGCGCGCGGGGCGGATCACGCTGACGCGGCCGAAGGCGCTCAACGCGATGAGCTATGATATGTGTACGGCGATCGAGGCGGCGCTTGACGGCTGGCGCGACGACCCGGAGGTGGCGCTGGTGCTGATCGACGCGGAGGGCGACAAGGCATTTTGCGCGGGCGGCGACATTCAACAGCTCTATGACACGGGCCGCGCCGGGGATTTCGCCTATGGGCGGCGATTCTGGGCCGATGAATACCGGCTGAATGCCAAGATCGCGCGCTATCCGAAACCCTACGTGGCGCTGATGCAGGGCTTTGTCATGGGCGGCGGTGTGGGGATTTCGTGCCACGGGTCGCACCGGGTGGTCTGCGACAGCACGCAGGTGGCCATGCCGGAATGCGGCATTGGGCTGGTGCCGGATGTGGGCGGCTCTCTGCTGCTGGCGCGGGCGCCGGGGCGCTCGGGGGAATACCTTGGGGTGACCGGCACGCGAATGGGGCCGGATGACGCGATATATTGCGGTTTTGCAGATAGTTATATTCCGAAGTTGAAGTGGAACGAGATGCGCGCCGCGCTCGTCGAGAGCGGCGATCCGGGCGTGATCGACGGCTACGCCGAGACCCCGCCGGAGGGCGATTTGCGGGCGCAGCAAGGCGAGATCGACGCGCATTTCGGCGGCGAGGGGTTGCACGACATCCTCAATTCCCTGCGCGCAAGCGACAGCGATTTCGCGAATGGCGCACTGAAGGCGATAGGGCGCGGCTCGCCGCTGTCGATGGCCTGCGCGGTCGAGATGATCCACCGGCTGCGCGGGCCCGGCGCGGATATCGGGCGGGCGCTGGACCTGGAGTACCGGTTCACCTACCGGGCGATGGAAACGGGCGATTTCCTGGAAGGGATTCGCGCCGCGATCATCGACCGGGACCGGAACCCGCAATGGAAACACGGGCTTGACGTCCTGCCGGGCTATGCGGTGTCGCAGATGTTGATGCCGCTGGGGCCGGATGCGCTGACACTGGAGGAGGAAAGACCATGAAGATCGGATTTATCGGACTGGGCAACATGGGCGCGCCGATGGCGGCCAACCTCGCCAACGCGGGGCACGCGGTGACGGGCTTTGACATGGCCGAGGTCAGCGTCGAAGGCGTGGAGATTGCCGCAAGCGCGGCAGAGGCGGCGCGGGGGGCGGAGGTGGTGATCACCATGCTGCCGAATGGCGACATCCTGCGCCGCGTGGCAGGCGAGGTGATCCCGGCGATGGACAAGGGCGCGGTGCTGCTCGACTGCTCGACCGTGGATGTCGCGAGCGCGCGCGACGTGGCCGCACAGGCGCAGGCGGCGGGGCTGTCGGCGCTCGATGCGCCGGTGTCGGGCGGCGTCGGCGGGGCTGCGGGCGGCACGCTCACCTTCATGGTGGGTGGCGACGAGGCTGGCTTTAACATCGCCAGAGAACTATTTGATATAATGGGTCAAAAAGCCGTTCATTGTGGCCCGTCAGGCAATGGGCAATCGGCCAAGATATGCAACAACATGATCCTGGGCGCCACCATGATCGCCACTTGCGAGGCGTTTGCCCTAGCCGACAAGCTGGGCCTCGACCGGCAGGCGATGTTCGACGTGGTCTCGACCTCGTCCGGTTCCTCGTGGTCGATGAACACCTATTGCCCGGCGCCGGGCATCGGCCCCAAGTCGCCCGCCGACAATGACTATACCCCCGGCTTTGCCGCCGACCTGATGCTCAAGGATCTGCGGCTGTCGCAGCAGGCGGCCGAGGCGGTGGATGCCGACACGCCGATGGGCCGCGCGGCCTGTGATCTCTATGCACGGTTCGTCGAGGACGAAGACGGCAAGGGCCGCGATTTCTCGGCCATGCTGCCCCGGTTCGAGAAGCGCGGACGCGGTTGATGGGCTGGCGCGCGCGGGCGACGGGGCTGCCGCCGCTCGGCGCGGCGGCAGCGGCGGCGCTCGATGCGCTCTCCCCTATGGAGGTGCCCGAGGGCACGGTGCTGTTTCGCCCGGGCGAGACGGTCAAGGGTTTCGTCATCGTGCTCCGGGGGCGGGTCGAGGTCTATCTCACCGGGCTGTCGGGGCGCGAGATCCTGCTCTACGAGGTGACCCCGGGGCAAAGTTGCGTGCAGTCCACGCTGGGCCTGATGGGCGGCGAGGATTATTCCGGCGAGGCGGTGGCGCGCACGCCCGCCGAGATCGTGCTGGTGCCGCGCGAGACGTTTCTGCGGCTGATGGACGACGATCCGGGCTTTCGCGGATTCGTCTTTGCCGCCTTTGCCGAACGGCTGCAATCCATGATGCACCTGCTGGACCGGGTGGCGTTTCAACGGATCGAGACGCGGCTGGCGCAATGCCTGCTGGCGCGGGCCGAGGAGGGGCGGCTGCGGGCCACACATGCCGAGATCGCGGTAATGATCGGATCGGCGCGCGAGGTGGTTTCGCGCCGCCTTGACGCGCTGGCGCGGCGGGGGATCGTGGCGCTGGAGCGGGGTACCGTTCGCATTCTCGACGCCGGGACGCTGGCGGAGCTGGCCGAAGCGGAGCAATGAGGCGGGGCGGCGCGCTGCGCCGCCCCGCCAGGGTAACGACCCATACTCGAACCGCACCTCTTACGGCTTGGGCGGCAGGATCACCCGGTCCACCACGTGGATCACGCCGTTCGATTGCTTCACGTCGGCGATGGTGACGTTGATGGTGCGCCCGCGCTCGTCCTCGAGCATGATCTTGTCGCCCGAGTAGGTCGCCTGAAGCTCGCAGCCGCCGAGCGTGGGCACGATGTGCATGCCACCATCATCGTCGATCATGCCCTTGATCGCGTTGGCCATCGCATTGGCCCCGACCACGTGGCAGGTGAGTATCTGCGTGAGCTGTTTCTTGGCCTCCGGTTCCAGCAGCGCCTCGACCGCGCCGTCGCGCAGCATGCCGAACGCCTCGTCGGTGGGTGCGAAGACGGTGAACGGCCCCTCGCCCGAGAGCGTCTCGACGAGACCGGCGGCCTTGACGGCGGCGACGAGCGTCTCGTGATCGGCGGAGTTCACCGCGTTCTCGATGATGTTCTTGTCGGCGTACATCGGCGCGCCGCCGACCATCGGGTTGTCCATCCCGGCCAGCGCCACGGTTGCCGTGAATGCAAGCGCGCCGGTGGCGGCAAAAATCCTGGTGCGTGTCATGTCGTGTCTCCTCGGTTGGTTGCCATGCCCCCGACCTTCTTGGCCGGAGGTCACGGGGAGGCACGCAGCGGACAGGCGAAGAGTTTCAGATTTTTTTTCGCAGGACGTTCAAAGCGATCCTGCGCTGGGGGAAGCGAGACTGAACACGGACGCTTCAGGGCGTTGTGCCAATGCGCGTAGTCGAGACGTGCTCGCGTCTCTTTCGACCCCTGCGCCCCGCGTTGGTCGCCGGATCACAGGCCCCGGAATCACGCGCGCGGCGTCATCCGCAGCCATATCCCGTCGCGCCCGCGCACCGTCAGATGCGCGACCGGCATGGCGGGGCGCCCCTCTACCGGCGCGAGCCGGAAGGCGCGCACCAGCATCGCCAGCAGAAGCGGCCCCTCGATCATGGCGAACCCGGCCCCGGTGCAGACACGGCTGCCGGCGGAAAAGGGGATATAGGCCCGGCGCAGGCAGTCGCGTCCGTTCGCGGCAGCAAAACGCGCGGGGTCGAATTCGTCGGGCCGCTCCCACAGCCGCTCGTGACGGTGGAGGTGCCACGGGCTCAGCACTACCTGCGCGCCGGGGGACACATCGCGGCCGCGAAACCGCTCGGGGCAGGTCGCCTCGCGCACCATCATCGGCACCGGCGGGTAGAGGCGCAGCGTCTCGCGGAACACGTCGCGCGCCACCCGCAGCCGCCCCATTTCGGCAAATTTCGGCGCGCGGTCGCCCATCACCTCTGCCGCCTCGGTGGCGACCTTGTCCTGCCACTCTGGATAAAGCGCCAGCAGGTAGAGCGCCCAGGCGAGCGCCGAGGCGCTGGTCTCGTGTCCGGCGAGGAAGAAGATCGCCACCTGATCGACCATTTCCGCGGTGGTAAACCGCTCTCCGGTCTCGGGGTCGGCGGTCGTCATGATCTTGGTGGCGAGGTCATCCGGCGCGGTCCCTGCCGTGATCTCGTCCATTCGTGCCGCTGTCAGCCGCTCGATCAAGCCCCTGATCCGCCGCGCGGTGGCCCGGGTCTCGCGCCGGTGAAAGCGCGGGAACCAGTGCGGCAGCGGGATAAAGGCCGCGAGGTTGAGCACCGGTTGCGTGCGCTGATGCGCCTTGAATTCCTCGAACACCCGCGCCGCCGTCGCGTTCTCGATCGGGATCGAGAAGAGCGTGCGGAATATCACGTCCGCCGCCGCGTGGCTGGTCTGCGCCTCGACCTCCACCGGGCTGCCATCCGCCAGCCCTGCCAGCCGTGCCACCGCCCCCTGCCCCGCATCCACCATCGCCGGGAACGTGTCGCGCAGCCGCCCCCCCTCGAAGGCGGGGTCGATAATGCGCCGCTGCCGCTTCCATGTCTCGCCGTTGGTGACAAAGACCGACTGCCCCAGGAGCGGGCGCAGCCCCTCGCTCACCCGGCCGGATTTTGGGAAATCGCCGGGCCGCTCGCGCAGCACCAGATCGACGAGGGCGGGCTCGTTGCACAGGTACGAGCGAAAGAACGGTGTGCGAAATTCGGCCATCCACGCCCGGTAGAGCCGCGCGGGCTGTGCCGAGAGGATGTCGGCGCGAAACAGCCGCAGGTAGCGCCAGAGCGATACACGGTCCGACCGTGCGGGTGGCTTGGGCGGGATCATGGCGCCACGCTCCGATAGCCGGACGTGGCCCGTTCGATCCGCGCGGGCGACGGTGCGCGCCCGGCGAATCGCGCGGCCAGCGTCTGCGGCCCGGCGGTGATCGCGAAGTAATCGTAATCGCCGGGGCGGTCGAAGGCGCAGAGATACTGGAAATGCAGCCGGAAGAACCGCCAGCGAAGGCTGCGCCAGCGCGCCGGGCTGAGCGTCTGCGTGAACGCCGCCGAGATGACCAGCGGCCAGCGCTTTCCCTCTGGTGCCACGCCGCTCACCGCCACCGGGTCGCAAAGCGCGAATGCACAGCCATCCCCCGGCGCCGTCACGTCGAGCCAGAACAGCTCGTCCCGCGTGCTCAGATAGGCGAGGTCGGCGCGCAGCCGCCATGCCCGCGGCAGGAAGGACACCATCGGCACCACCTGCCCGAGGCTCAGGAAAGACAGCGCCGGGCCGGTTGCGGGCACGCGGCCTTCGCGGATCAGGTCGGCGAGCACCGACACCGCCAGATGCGCGCCCGAGGAATGGCCCACCACCAGCACCTCGTCGCACCCGCCCTTCAGGGCCTGTGCGATCGCATCGCCGAATTCCGCCATCCGGGTTTCCAGCTCTGGCGGGTTGGCGCCCAGCCACCGCGCCGACCAGGCGTAGTCATGCATCAGGTAATAGGCGAAGAACCGGCCATCCAGGCGCCGGAACGTTTCCAGCACCACCGGCACCGCCACCAGCCCGCCCCACGCCGCCCAGGGGTGCAGGACCGCCAGCACGCGCCCCAGAAGCCACGCGGCGAGGAATGCCAGCCCAAGCTGCGCGAGCAGGAACCCCACGGGGTAGAGCGCCGCGATGACCGGCCCCTTGCGCAGCCGCATCAGCCGCCAGAGCGCCCCGGTGCCGATGTAGATGGCCGCCGTGCGGATGAGTTGCAGATAGGTGCCGGCCTTGCCCTGGTCCATGCTGTTCTTGACGATGTCGGACCAGACCAGCACCTCGATCCCGGCCTCGGTCCGGGCGCCCTCGATCCGGGCGTCGACGCCCCAGCCGAACCGGTCCTTGCCGATGGCGGGCCGCAATGCGATCTCGTGGCCGGAAACCTGTGCCTGCGCCGCCGCCTGCTTGCGATAAAGCTCTCGGTAGCGGCGCGGCGGGATCGGGTCGTAGCCGGGGATGTAGAAGACATGGCGGCGGCGCACGGCGGTCATGGTCTCACCCCGCGCGGCATCCCTGCCCCCAGTCTCGCACGTAACCGCATCCATTCGCGTCCCTGCCTCACCGCACCACCCTAGCCCCGAAATCCGGCAAGCTTAAGGCCCGCGCGCGGCATGCGCGCCACAGCCGCACCCGATCGTCGTTTTCTTCCCCCATGACAGGGGCTTGACGCCGGGCGAAGAGGCTCTCACTCTGGCACGGTTTGCATCACAGACCAGTACCGAGGCCCCCTTGAGCACCCAGCTTGCCGATACCGTCGCCCTCCTGCGCGAGCTTGTCGCCTTTCCGACCATCTCGGAGGTGAGCAATCTCGACATGATCGCCTATCTCGGCCACCGGCTGGAATCGTGCGGGGCGCGCGTCGATATCTTTCACGACGAGATCGGCCACAAGGCCAACCTCTTTGCCACGTTCGGCCCGGAAGCGGATGGCGGCATCGTGCTGTCGGGTCATTCCGACGTGGTGCCGGTGGCCGAACAGGACTGGGCCTCGGACCCGTTCGACCTGATCGAGCATGACGGGCGGCTCTACGGGCGCGGCACCTGCGACATGAAGGGCTTCATCGCCACCGCCGTCTCGATGGCCCCTTTGCTTGCGAAGCGTGCCCTCTCGCGGCCGCTCCACCTCGCGTTTACCTATGACGAGGAGGTGGGCTGTCTTGGCGGGCAGGCGCTGATCGAGAGCCTGAGCGCCCGCGGCATCCGCCCCGGTGTCGCCATCATCGGCGAACCCACCTCGATGCGGGTGATCGAGGGGCACAAGGGCTGCTATGAATACACCACCCGGTTCTACGGGCAGGCCGGGCACGGCTCGGCACCCGAACGGGGGGTGAACGCGGTGGAATACGCGGTGCGCTACGTCAACCGCCTGCTGGAACTGGCCGAGGCGCTGCGCGCCCGCGCCCCCGCGGGCAGCCGTTTCGATCCGCCCTGGAGCACGATCAACACCGGCTCGATCAAGGGCGGCGTGGCGCATAACGTGATCGCCTCGAACGCAGCGGTGGAATGGGAAATGCGCCCCGTGCAGCGCGCGGATGCCGACTTCGTCAAGGACGACCTGCGGCGCTATTGCGAGGAGATGCTGTTGCCGCGGATGCAGGCGATCTTTCCCGATGCCGGCATCACCACCGAGACGATCGGCGAGGTGGACGGGCTCGAACCCGCCGAGATCAACGAGGCGCGCGACATCGTGATGGAGCTGACCGGTGCCGACGGCCCCGAACTCGTCCCCTTCGGGACCGAGGCGGGGCTGTTCCAGAACTACGGCACCTCGGCGGTGGTGTGCGGGCCGGGATCAATCGAGCAGGCGCACAAGCCCGACGAGTTCATCTCTCTCGACCAGTTGCAGCACTGCATCGACATGCTCTGGCGCCTGGGCGACAAGCTCGACGCCTGACGCCCCGAAACCGCAGCCGCACCGGAGCGCGGCTGCGGGCATCACCGGACCTCGTCCCTCGTGCCCTAGCCCAGCGCCTCGGAACAGCGCTTGCAGGTGCCGGGATGGGCATGGCGGCCCACGTCGGGCAGGATCTTCCAGCAGCGTTGGCATTTCTCGCCGCCCGCGCGCTCGAACACCACGCCGATGTCGTCGACCTCGGGCATGCGGAACGCCTCTGCCGGGCGCGGATCGGCGGTCAGCACGATATCCGAGGTGATGCAGATATCGGCGAAATTCACCGATTTCAGCGCCTTGAGCGTCTCGGCATCGCGCACATGCACCACCGGCGCGGCCTCGAGGCTGGCGCCGATCACCTTGTCGGCGCGCTGCACCTCCAGCGCCGCCGTCACCACCCGGCGCGCGCGCCGCACATTGGCCCATTTCGCCGCCAGCGGCTCGTCGAGCCAGTCGGCGGGCGTGTCGGGCATGTCGTGCAGGTGCACGCTGTCGCCCTCGCCGGGGAAGCGCGACAGCCACACGTCCTCCATCGTGAACACCATCACCGGCGCGAGCCAGGTGGTCAGCCGGTGGAACAGCAGGTCCATCACCGTTCGCGCCGCGCGGCGGCGCGCGGTGTCGCCGTCGCAATAGAGCACGTCCTTGCGGATGTCGAAGTAGAAGGCGCTCAGATCGAGGGTGCAGAAGTTGAATACCTGCTGGAAAACCCCTTGGAAATCATAGGCATCATAGCCCTTCTTCACCTTGTGATCCAGCTCGGCCAGCCGGTGCAGCATCCAGCGCTCCAGCTCTGGCATCTCCGAGGGCTCCACCCGGTCTGCCTCGGTGAAATGGCTCAGGGCGCCGAGCATGAAGCGCATCGTGTTGCGCAGGCGGCGATAGCTGTCGGCCACGCCCTTGAGGATTTCCGGCCCGATCCGCAGATCGGCGGTATAATCCGCCTGCGCCACCCACAGCCGCAGGATATCCGCGCCGTATTGCTTCGTCACGTCCTCGGGCGCCACGGTATTGCCGAGCGATTTGGACATCTTGTTGCCCTTCTCGTCCAGCGTGAAGCCGTGGGTCAGCACGCCGCGATAGGGCGCGTGGCCGATGGTGCCGCAGGCCTGCAACATCGAGGAATGGAACCAGCCGCGATGCTGATCGGTGCCTTCGAGGTAGAGATCGGCCATGCCGTCCTCTGACCCGTCCTCGCGGTCGCGCAGCACGAAGGCGTGGGTGGAGCCGCTGTCGAACCAGACGTCGAGGATGTCGTCGACCTGTTCCCAGGCCGCCGGATCGACGATGCCGCTCAGGAACCGCTCCTTGGCCCCGTCCTTGTACCACGCATCCGCGCCCTCGGCCTCGAAGGCCTCGAGGATGCGGGCGTTCACTTCCTCGTTTCGCAAAAGGTATTCCGGATCAGTTGGTTGCGCGCCTTTCTTCACGAAACAGGTGAGCGGCACGCCCCAGGCGCGTTGACGAGAAAGCACCCAGTCGGGCCGCGCCTCGATCATCGAATAGAGGCGGTTGCGGCCGGTTTTCGGCGTCCATGTCACCAGCTCGTCGATCGAGCGCAGCGCGCGCTCGCGGATCGTGGTGCCATACTCGTCCTGCCCGTCGCCCACGGGCCGGTCGATGGCGGCGAACCATTGCGGCGTGTTGCGGTAGATCACCGGCGCCTTGGAGCGCCAGGAATGCGGGTAGCTGTGCTTGATCTTGCCGCGCGCGAGCAGGCCACCGACGGAGGCGAGCTTGTCGATCACGGCCTTGTTGGCGTTGCCCTCTTTCCCTTTGCGGTCAAGGATATGGGTGCCGCCGAAGAAGGGCAGATCGGGGCGGAAGGAGCCGTCGTCGAGCACGTTATAGGTGATCACCTGATCGAGCATGCCGAGGCCGCGATAGAGCTCGTATTCCTCCATCCCGTGGGAGGGCGCGCAATGGACGAAGCCGGTGCCCTCCTCGTCGGTGACGAAATCGGCGGCGCGGAAATCGCGGGGGGTATCCCATTCGCCGTTTGATCCTTCGGCATTGGCCAAGGGGTGGGATAGCTTGAGGTGGCTCAACTCATCGGCATCGACACTGCGCACCCTGTGGTACATGCCTTCCTCCAGCCGCGCCCGCGTCATGACATCCCCGGCAAGCTTGTCCGCGAGGATGAAGCGGTCGCCCACATTGGCCCAGCACTCTCCGGGCGTGCCGGTCACTTCGTAGAGGCCGTAGGAGATATCCTCGCCATAGACCACCGCCTTGTTGGACGGGATCGTCCAGGGCGTGGTGGTCCAGATGACGACATGCGCTCCGATCAAATCGTCAGAGCGATGTTTGACATAATCTTGGGTCTTCTCAATTTCAGATCGAGCGCCTTCAACCAACAGAGCAACGTCCTTGGCATCCTGTTCGTAGTCGGATTTCGACACCTCGAACTTCACCCAGACCGTAAAGCTTTCCTTGTCGTGATACTCCACCTCCGCCTCGGCGAGCGCGGTTTTCTCGATGGGCGACCACATCACCGGCTTGGAGCCCTGGTAGAGCACGCCCGACATGAGGAATTTCTGGAATTCCTCCGCGATGATCCGCTCGGCGCGGAAATCCATCGTCAGGTACGGCTTGTCCCATTTGCCGGTGATGCCGAGCCGCTTGAACTCGTCGCGCTGCACGTCGATCCAGCCTTCGGCGAACTTGCGGCATTCCTGCCGGAAATCGACGGTATCGACCTTATCCTTGTCCAAACCTCGCGCGCGGTACTGTTCCTCGATCTTCCACTCGATGGGCAGGCCGTGGCAGTCCCAGCCGGGGATGTAGCGCGCGTCGCGGCCCATCATCTGCTGCGAGCGCACCACCATGTCCTTGAGGATCTTGTTCAGCGCGTGGCCGATATGCAGGTGACCGTTGGCGTAGGGGGGGCCGTCGTGCAGGGTAAAGGGCTGCCTCCCCTGTGCGCGTTCGCGCAGGCGGTCATAGATGCCGATCTCTTCCCACCGGGCGAGCCATTCTGGCTCGCGCTTGGGCAGGCCCGCGCGCATCGGGAAATCGGTTTGCGGCAGGTTCAGGGTGGCTTTGTAATCGGGGTAATCGGGCGTGTCAGAACACATGGGTGACGTCCTTTGTCACTGGGTGTTGGAATTCTGCGGGTGGGGGGGCGGCGCGATGGTTCGAACGCCTGTGATCCCGGCGGCTCGTCAGGGTCAGAGCGCCGGGCATGTAATTCGAATGACGATCGCTGCGCATGTCATCATGGCCTGCCTTATAGGCGCGCACCCGGCAAGCGTCCAGAGGCGCGGCCCTCGCTTTCTTGAAAAGAAAGCGTGACGAAATCCTTTCGGAGACCACAGCGAAACGCCTCGTTTGAGCGGTGAGGTGGGATTTGTTTCCCCCGGGATGGTTTTGGGCCGGTTGTTAGGCTTCGGTGGTGGCCTTGACTGGCAGGTGAGATTGGTGAGGGAGCCGGG
>NZ_PVWS01000017.1:0-82905 GCF_004126395.1 Roseovarius sp. A46
TACTTCAATGATCACAGCTATTTGCGACGTCGAGGAGCGCCCGCCCGAGGGGGCGGTCGGGCGCTGCGCGGCGGTGCTTTCAGCACCTTGATTCCGCGCATTGGCACCAAGACCCGAACGTCCGCTCAAGGCCAAAAGCCCCCGCGCCTGCCGCCTTACACTCCGCCCGCGCCGGGTCCGGTTGGCCGGAACCACACGGCGAAGGTGCCGCCGAATTCGTCGTCCTCGACATGCACCACCTGCCGCGGGATGCCGATCTCCGCGCGGCGCGCGGCGTCGCCCGGCTGCCAGGCCCGCGACGTCACGGCGCAATGCGCCTCCTGCCCACCATAATCGGCCATCGGCGGCACTTCCTTCATGAACCGCAGTCCCTGCAGGACGGTCTTGCCGCCCACGGCCACCGCGCCGGTATCGAGCACGCCCTTCGCCTTGTTATTCGTCAGGATGGATTGCTGCCGGCTCTCGGCCCAAACCCCGCAGACCATCGTGCGCCCGTCCCGCTCGCGCAGGTCGATGGCCACGGTGATCCCGCCCCCGCTGTCATAGCTGCCGCCCGACAGCACCGGGTCGGCCCCCAGCCGGGCCACGGTCTGCGGCGCGGTCGCGGCAGTGCAGCCAGCCAGCAGGCCAGCCGCGGCGAACGTCATCGCGGATCGGATCATCGCAACCTCCTTGGTCGTCCCGTTGTCTGCCCCGACATGGGGATCGCGCGCCGGAATGCCAAATCCGGCCCTCACGCGGCTCCCGCGTATTCGGCGGTCTCCTCCAGCATCTCTGGATACCATTTTTCCAGCACCGGCATGAACGCCTCGCGGATGCGGCCCACCTGCGCGGGCGTCAAATCCTCGCGCCAGACCCCGGCCTGCCCACGCGCAAAGAACGACTGCATGTGCGGCGGGCGCTCGCGAAAGCCCGCCTCGCTCTCCTGCTTCTTCAGCGCATCGAAACTGGTCTCGCGCAGCGCGTAGGCAAGCTGCGCCTTGTCCACCTTGACGCGCAGGAATTTCTCCAGCAGGCGGGTCATCTCGCGCTCGCCCCGTCGCAGCATGTCCTCGTACCGGATGACATGACGCGGCAGGCCAGGCGCGGTCGTCCACGTCTGCACATGATCGTCCCACCGTCCCAGCGCCTCGAAGATGCCGGTGTCGGTGCCGCTGCTCATGTCCGGGTCCATCATCCGGTCGATCGCGGTATCGAGATCGCAATCCTGGTGCCGCGCGAACGAGGGCGCGAGGTCGAACGGGTTGCGCATCATGTAGATCGCCGCCGCCGTCACCTCGGCAGGGATGACATCCTTGCCCAGGATGCGGATCGGCTGGCAATGGGTCTTGACGAAATGGTGGCTGGGCTTCGACGCCGCGATCATCCGAAGCGCGGTCGGCCGCACCGCCATCCAGTCCTCGTAGGTCTTGCCCCGATAGACGCGCCCCGCCGCCCGGTCAAAGAAATCCTGCCGTATGTCGCCGGTGGTGAACTGGCTGAGATGGTTGATGTCCGGCGCCTGCCCCTTGGGCATGAAGTAATGCGCCAGAAGCGACCGCATCCAGGTGTTGCCGGACTTGGGATAGCTCGCCAGCCAGATTATTCGCCGCAGATCGTTCATTCCAGGTACCCGAATTTGGTCATCACCTTGCGGTGCGCGTGCTTCATCTTCTTGACCAGCCGCGCGGGCAGGTCGGTCTTCCACTGGTCCTTCTGCCCCTTGGCAAAGAACCGCTCGCTCTGCTCGGATTTCTCGACGAAACCCTGCTTCTTCTCCTGCTCCGACAGCTCCTTGAAGCTGGAAAACAGGATCGCGCGGTCCAGCCGCTCGACATCGAGTGGCATCCCCAGATGCTGCACCAGCCGCGCGAAACAGGCACGCGGCTCCGCCAGCATGTCCTCGTAGCGCAGCACCAGCACCGGATAGGCGGATTTGCCGGTCCAGCTTCGCACGTGATCGGACCAAGAGCCCATGAACTGCGTCACCGTCTCCTCGTCGGGCGGGTTGGCGTTGTCGGGGTGGCTGACAGTGCTGACCGCCTCTTCCGGCGTCATCCCGTAATGGCGCGCATAGGACAGCACCATGTCGAGCGGGTTGCGCAGGATGTAGACTGCCGAGCGCGTGACGCTGTCGGGGATGAGCGGCACGCCGCGCGCGGTGACGCGGGCGTTGTGCGTCTTGACGAGGTTGATATCGGCATTGTTCGCCACGATCCCGCGCAGCACCCGCGGGCGAAGTTGCAGGGTCTGGTCGATATTGGTCACGTCGAGCGGACCACCTGCCACCATCCGATAGGTCTTGGTGATCGAGTCGCCCATCGCCACAAGATGCGCGTTGTTGATCGGCACCGGCTCACGCGCGTTAGCGATGTAATTGGCCAGGAAAATCCGCGCCCATGTGTTGCCCGACTTGGGGTAGGACGCCATCCAGACGATGCTTTTTTTCATGGTGCGGACCGTCCGTTTTCCGGGATGCGAAAATAACACCCGGACAAATAAAAGCGGCGGGGGATAATGTCACCCCCCGCCGCCTTTTTTTCAGATCAACTGGCTCAGAAGCTCAGGTTGATTGCGGTCGCCAGCAGGTTGCCGTCGATGCCCGGGTTTCCGGCCACGGCACCGTTGTTGGTTTCCATGTAGGCGTAGTAGACGTCCCAGCTTACGCCGGCACCAAGGCTACGCGACGCACCAAGCAGGTAGGCCTCGTAGTCCGAGCTCGGGGCACCGCCACCGTTGCTCGTCTCACCCTGGTAGGTGCTCAGGCCAACGGTCCAGGGGCCTGCGATGTCGTAGGACGCGCCCACGCTCCAGCCTTCCTGGTCGCCCGCACCGCCGGCAAAGCCGTTGTCGTTCTCGGCATAGGTTGCACCGAAGGTGAAACCGCTGACGCCGATCGTGCCGCCAACACCCCAGGTGGTCGGATCCGACCGGCCGACGGTGTTCGTGTCACCCGTGCCCCAGCGGGCTGCGAGGCCAACGTCAACACCGTTGAACGACTGGCTGTACTTGGCGCCGATGTCGAAGATGTCGAACACGGGGCCAACCGCGTTGCGGTTCACACCGAAGTTGTTGGTGGTGTTACCGGCGCTGGTCGCCGCGTAGGACGCACCAAGGGTCAGGCCGTTAAAGGACGGCGTGAAGTAGGTGATGCGCTGCACGTCGTTGTTGCCAGCGACCTCGGTCAGCGACGACAGGGCCGCCTGACGGAAGCCACCCGAACCGGTGACCGGGATGAAGGCCGACAGCGAACGCGAGTTGATCGCCATGGACGACACGCCGGGCGTGTAGACCGAGCCCATCAGCAGGTAGCCGGCCGAGTTCTCGGAGCCGAGGACGACCTTGCCGAGAGTATCGCTCTCGATGGTGACGTAGGATTCGTCGATGCCAACAGCGCCGCCGCCGTTGTTCATGGCTTCCATCTGGACGCTGAAACCGAAGGTCATGCCGTTGTCGAGCGTGACGGACGGCGAGAAGATGATCTCCGAGTTGGTGTAGACATCGACACCGTCGAAGTCCGCACCGGTAACGCCGGTGCCGGAAACGTCAGTGATACCGACGTGGGTGTTGGCAAAACCGCCCCACTTCATGTTCCATTCCTGGGCCGAAGCCGGGGCAGCCATTGCGACGCCAAGTGCGATCGCGCTGGTGCTCAGAAGATGCTTTTTCAAGGGTGTCCCTCCTCATAAGCAGGTTTTCATTTCCGCCGCACCAGTCATTGACACGGCTTGGGCATTGGAATGCGCCAATCCCCCCCCGGGTGTCAACGAAGCCCCCCGGCCCCGCGCGCATCCCGCGGCAATTGTGGCTCAGATACCACACACCTTTCGGGCAGGGCGGCAGAGTCCGAGATATTATCAGGAAAATGTAGGTTCATCTTTGACCTTACGCGGGAAGCCGCGCATGGGCCGCCATCCGCGCGGCGGCCTCCATGAGTCGCGAGTCGTCCACCGTCAGCGCCACCCGCACCCACGATTCGAGCGTTTCGCCAAACGCCGCGCCGGGCATCACCGCGACCCCCCTCTCCGCCAGCAGATCGTCGGCATAATCCGCCCCGCACATCCCCGTGGCCGACACATCGACCATCGCGAACATCCCCGCCTGCGGACGGTGCACCCGCAGCCCGCTGCCGGATTCGAGTGTTTTGGCCAGCGCGGCGGCGCGCGCGGCATAGCGCTGCCGCATCCCCGCCGCGACCTCCGATCCGCGCCGGATCGCCGCCTCGGTGGCATCGGCGATGAACGGCTGGTTGCCGAACAGCATTACCTCCGCCAGCGGCAACAGCGCTTCGATGAACGCCTGCGGGCCGATGCACCAGCCACTGCGCAGCCCCGGCGCGGCGTGGCTTTTCGAAATCGACGACACCGCGATCACCCGGTCGGCCAGCGCCGGATCGGCGAGCGGCGAGACGAAACGCATCCCGTCGAACACCAGGTCCTCGTACACCTCGTCCACCACGATCCACAGGTCATGCGCCCGCGCCACCGCACCGATGGCCGCGATGTCGCTCTCGGTCAGCACCGCGCCGGTGGGGTTGTGCGGCGTGTTGAGCAGGATCGCCCGGCTGCGCGGGCCGACCCGCGCGGCCAGGTCGCCCGCGTCCATGCAAAAGCCCCGCGCGGGGTCCAGCGGCACCGGCACCATCCCGGCCCCGGTGGCGCGAATGACGCCCTCGTAGGTGGCATACATCGGATCGCCCACCAGCACCTCGTCGCCCGCTTCCACCAGCGCCGCCATCACGGCGAATAGCGCGGTCTGCGTGCCGGGCAGGCAGATCACCTGTTCGGGGGTGAACTCGCGGCCCCGCCGCGCGGTGTAGAGCGCCGCCAGCGCCGCGCGCAGCCCCGCCTCGCCGCGCCCGTTGGAATAGGCCGTGCGCCCCGCCGCCAGCGCCGCCCCCGCATCGGCGATCAGCGCGGGCGGCGCGGCGATGTCGGGTTCGCCAATGGTCAGGCGGATGACGTCGCACCCCGCGCGCGCCATTTCGGCGGCGCGCTCGTGCACCCGCCACTTCGCCCCGCCCAGCCCGGCGAGCCGGTCCGTCACCGTCGAGAATTTCATTACCGCCTCCGCGACTGCGTCCTGTGCGCCGATCCATGCCGCGCACCATGCCCCGCCGCAAGGCGAAAGCATGGTTTGAACCGTGCGGTTCGCCGCCCGAACCTGCAGGTTCGCCGCCGCGCCCGTCGCCGGATCGTGAGTGTGACGAAGCGCCATTGCGTGCTATCATGGTGTGGCAGAACGCCGCATCCGGCGTCGCAAAACAAGCGGGAGGACACCATGACCCGAACCATCGGAAACCCCCTGAGCTGGGCCGCCGAGGCCGCGTTTGGCGCCGGGCGCACCGCCGCCGAGGCGACCGAAGCCCTGCGCGGCCACGCCGACACCCCGCCCGAGGTGCGCCGCCTGACCAATGACGACCTGCGCACCGCCCTGCGCCGCGGCATCGAGGATTTCGGCGCCCTGCGCAGCGACGTGATCTTTCTCATCCTGATCTACCCGATCATCGGCATCGCGCTCGCGCTCACCGCGTTTCACATGGCGCGCCTGCCGATGCTTTTCCCTTTGGCAGCAGGGTTTACGCTGCTCGGGCCGGTGGTCGCCACCGGTCTCTACGAGATGAGCCGCCAGCGCGAAGCGACCGGGCACGCGGGCTGGGGCGCGGCATTCTCGGTGATCCGCGCGCCGGTCATCGTGCCTGTCATCGTGCTGGGCGCGGTGCTGATGATACTGTTCCTCGCGTGGATGTTCGCCGCGAGCGTGATCTACAACGCCACCCTTGGCCCCGAGCCGCCAACCTCGGTCGCGGGCTTCCTCGGGGACGTGCTGACCACGGGGCCCGGCTGGGCAATGACCGTGCTGGGCGTGGGCGTGGGCGCGGTGTTCGCCGCGATGGTGCTGGCGCTCAGCCTCACCGCCTTTCCCATGCTGATCGACCGGCGCGCGGGCGTGACGGTGGCGGTGCTCACCTCGCTCAAGGTGGTGCGCGAAAACCCCCGCGTTTCAGCCACTTGGGGGCTGATCGTGGCGGTGGCGATGCTTGTTGGAACGTTGCCGCTGTTCCTTGGCCTGGTGATCGTCCTGCCGGTGCTGGGCCACGCCACCTGGCACCTCTACCGCGCGGCGGTGCCCGCCGAGGCGTGAGCCGACGCCCGCCTCACCCCGCCTCGGCGAGCCGCGCCACGTAGCGCGCCAGCGTGTCGATCTCCAGATTGACCATGTCGCCCTCGGCCACGTCGCCCCATGTCGTCACCTGCCGCGTGTGGGGGATGAAGTTGATCCCGAAATCGCGGCCCTCGACCTCGTTGACGGTAAGCGAGGTGCCGTTGAGCGCCACCGACCCCTTGGGCGCGATGAACCGCGCCAGATCCCCGGGCGCGCGCAGCGTGACGCGGGTGCTGTCGCCATCCGCGGCCACCGACACCACCTCGGCCAGCCCGTCCACATGGCCCGAAACGATATGCCCGCCCAGCTCGTCCCCCACCTTGAGCGACCTCTCGAGGTTGACGCGCCGCCCGTCCTTCCATGTCGAGAGGTTGGTGCGTGACTGCGTCTCGGCGGAGATATCGACATCGAACCAGTCGGGGCCGAGATCCACCACCGTCAGGCACACGCCGTCACAAGCGATGGAGGCACCCATCTCGATGGTGCCGGTGTCATAGCCGGTCGCGATCCGCGCGCGCATATCGCCGCGCTGCTCGACCGCGCGAACCTGGCCGATATCGGTGATGATGCCTGTGAACATGCGCGCCGCTCCCTTCGCTGGCCTGCCCCAACGGCCTAGCGCCCCGACCGGTCCAAGACAAGCCAACCAGCGACCCGCAGGCTTACTTTTGCCAGAATTTTCCGCTACGAGAACCCCGGAACGAGAGTGAGCGGGGACATGCAGGAATGCCAGGGCTGACCGGAATAGGGCGCTCTTTCCTGTTGCTGCAGGGGCCGCACGGGCCGTTTTTTCACCGGCTGGCTCAGATGCTGCGCCGGTCGGGGGCCGAGGTGCGGCGCGTGGGCTTCAACGCGGGCGATCGCGCCTTCTGGCCCGATGCCGGTCGCTACATCGCCTTTCGCGAGGCGCCTGACCGCTGGCCCGAAACCTTGCGCAGCCTGATCGCGGCGCATGGCGTGACCGATCTGGTGCTCTACGGCGACACGCGGCCCGTCCATGCCGAGGCGGTGGCCATCGCCCGCGCGGCGGGGATCACGGTGCATGTGTTCGAAGAGGGCTACATGCGCCCCTACTGGATCACCTACGAGCGCGGCGGCACGAACGGCCATTCGCGGCTGATGGATCTCGGTATCGACGAGATGCGCACGGCCCTCGCCGCCTCGGACATGGATACCGCCCTGCCGCCCGCAAGCTGGGGCGACATGCGCGAGCACATCTTCTATGGCGCGCTCTATCACGGCTGCGTGCTGGCGCTGAACCGGGGCTATCGCCGGTTTCGTCCGCACCGCACGATCGGGGTGGGGGCTGAATTCGCGCTCTACATGCGGCGCCTGCTGTTCATGCCCGCCCTGGCGCTGGAACGGCGCGTTGCGACACGGCGCATCCGCACCGGCGGCTTTCCCTATCACGTCGCGCTCTTGCAGCTCGAACACGACGCCTCGTTCCAGGCGCACTCGCCGTTCTCGTCGATGACCGAGTTTCTCGACGTTGTGATCAAGGGCTTTGCCGCGGGCGCACCGCCGCATCATCACCTCGTGGTCAAGGCGCACCCGCTCGAGGACGGTCGCGCCCCCATCCGCGCCACGCTGCGTCGGCTGGTGGATGAACATGGGCTCAGAGGCCGGGTGCATTTCCTGCGCGGCGGCAAGCTCGCGCCGCTTCTCGACGAGGCGCGCAGCGCCGTCACCGTCAACTCCACCGCCGGGCAGCAGGTGTTGTGGCGGGGCATCCCCCTGCGCACCTTCGGCGCGGCGGTCTATGCCAAACCCGAATTCGTCTCGACCCTGCCACTGCCCGAATTCTTTGCCCGAGCCGAGCGCCCCGACCGGCGCGCCTATGCCGATTACCGCCGCTACCTCTTGGAAACCAGCCAGCTTCCCGGCGGGTTCTACTCGGCGCGCGGGCGGCGGCAGGTGCTGCGGCAAGTGGTGGACATGATGCTCGCACCCGACGATCCCTACGACGCGCTGAGCCGCGGCACCGCGGCACCAAGGCAACAGTTGCGCCTCGTTCCCTGAGGCAGCCCACAGGAAAAGCTGGATTTTTCAGGCCCCTTGCGATAGCGTTCCGGGAAAAATACCGAGGCAGAACAAGAACAGGTCGAGGAGACCGAGCAGTGACACCCCGACACTCCCGATGGGCGCGTCCCGTCGCCCTCTTGCTGGTGGCAAGCCTCCTAGCCGGGTGCGGCCTGCCACGACTGGGCCCCAACAAGCGCGAAATCTATGCCGGATCGGTGCAGCGTCAGGGCGACGCCTTCGTGGTGACGGTGAACGACCGCGTTACCCGCGCGACCGCCGTGCAGCCGGCGCTCGGCTTCACCGAGGATTTCCTCAATGCCGGGCTCCTCGGCTCGGACACGATCCGCGCTGGCGACAAACTCGGCCTCACCATCTGGGAAAATGTCGATGACGGGCTGATGACCGGGGCAACCGCAAACCAGACCGTCCTCGAAGAGGTGCAGGTCGATGGCCAGGGCTTCATCTTCGTGCCTTACGCCGGCCGCATCAGGGCGGCGGGCAACACGCCCGAGGGGGTGCGCCGCGCTATCACCGAGCGACTCGACCAGCAGACCCCCGATCCACAGGTCGAGGTGCGCCGCGTGGCCGGTGACGGCTCGACCGTATCGGTGAGCGGCGCGGTCGCCGGGCAGGGCGTCTACCCGATAGAGGCGCCGACGCGGCGGCTCTCGGCAATGATCGCGGCGGCGGGCGGCATCGCCATCAAGCCCGAGGTCGCGCAGATCACCGTGATCCGCGGCGAGAAACGCGCCAAGGTCTGGTTCCAGGACCTGTTCAAGTATCCGCAATTCGACATCGCCCTGCGCGCCGGCGACCGCGTTCTCGTCGAGGCCGACACCCGCTCCTACACCGCGCTCGGGGCCACCGGCGCGCAGGCGCGCGTGACCTTCGAGACCCAGACGCTGAGCGCGCTCGAGGGGCTGGCACAGGTCGGCGGGTTGAGCGTGGCGTCCTCCGATCCCACCGGCGTATTCGTGCTGCGCAACGAACCGGCGGAGATCGCCAACCAGGTGCTGGGCCGCAACGATCTCGTGGGCGCGCAGCGCATGGTCTATGTGCTCGACCTCACGCAACCCAACGGCATGTTCATGGCCCGCGATTTCGCGATCCGCGACGACGATACGATCTACGTGACCGAGGCCCCCTTCGCGCAATGGAGCAAGGTCATCTCGGCGCTCACCGGCACGCTGGGCGCGGTCGGCTCGGTCTCGACCGCATCGAGCACGCTGCAAGGCGACGTATGACGCCAGAACAGGGCGACGCACCCGCCGGGGCCGATACGCCCCGGCGGGTTTTCCATTTCAACGGCGGGTTCTTGTGGCAGCGGCGGGTAAGGCGCATCCTGCACCTTGCCGGGTACGACCTGCGCCTCGGCTGGCCGTCTGCCGGGGACCTCGTGGCGGTCTGGGGCAAGAGCCCGGTCGCGGCGCGCGGCGAGGCGGTGGCGAACCGTACCGGCACGGGGCTTCTGCGGGTTGAGGACGCATTCCTGCGCTCGGTCCTGCCGGGGCGCAGCGGTGCACCGCCGCTGGGGCTTCTGCTCGATCGGCAGGGCGTGCATTTCGATGCAGGCGTGCCCTCGGATATCGAGGATACGCTCGCGCGCCACCCGCTCGACGACACCCCGCTTCTGGACCGTGCGCGCGACGCCATGGCGCGGCTGCGCGCGGGCCACCTGACCAAGTATTCCGGCGTCGATCCCGCCCTGCCCTGCCCCGATCCGGGCTACGTTCTGGTGATCGACCAGACATATGGCGATGCCTCGGTCCGTCATGGCGGGGCGGATGCCAGCACCTTTCAAGAGATGCTGGCCCTCGCGCAGGAAGAGCACCCCAACGCGCCCATCCTGATCAAGACTCACCCCGAGACCGCCCAGGGCCACCGACGGGGCTATTTCTCGACGGCGGACGCCGTCGGCCGCGTGCGCCTGATCACCGCGCCGCTCAGCCCCTGGCCGCTGCTCGAAGGGGCACAGGCGGTCTATACCGTGTCGTCGCAGATGGGGTTCGAGGCGATCCTCGCGGGCCACCGCCCGCAGGTCTTTGGACGGCCCTTCTACGCCGGGTGGGGGCTGACCGAGGACCGCCACGCCACACCCTTCGCGCGGCGCACCCGCACCCTCACCCGCGCACAGCTCTTCGCCGGCGCGATGATCCTCGCCCCCACCTGGTACGATCCCTGCCGCGACCGGCTCTGCGACCTGGAAACCGCGCTCGACCAGTTCGAGGCCGAAACCCGCGCCTGGCGCGACGATCACCGGGGCTGGACCGCGCATGGCATGCGGCTGTGGAAACGAGCACCGATCCAGCGCTTCTTCGGCAGCCAGCGGCGGGTGATCTTCGGGCGCGCGCGCGGCGACCGCCCGGCGATGGTATGGGCCTCGGCAAAGACGGACGCCCCCGAGGCCGCGGTGCACGTCGAGGACGGCTTCCTGCGCTCGCGCGGGCTCGGGGCCGATCTGGTGCCGCCCCTGTCGCTGGTGCTCGACGATCTCGGCATCTACTACGATCCCGGCCGCGAAAGCCGGTTTGAGCGGCTGATCGCTATGCGCGAGACGCTGCGCGCCGATCACGTACAGCGTGCCCGCGCCCTCATCTCGACGCTGACGGATCACGGGCTGAGCAAGTACAACCTCGGCGCGCCCGCCCCCGCCCTGCCCGACGGCCACCGCATCCTCGTGCCGGGGCAGGTCGAGGATGACGCCTCGATCCGGCTCGGCGCGGGCGCGATTGCCACCAATCTCGAGCTGCTGCGCCGCGCGCGTGCGGACAACCCCGACGCGGTTATCCTTTACAAGCCGCACCCCGACGTCGAGGCCGGGCTGCGCCCCGGCGCGGTGCCGCCCGGGGCGCTCGACGGTCTCGCCGATCTGGTGGTCTCCGGCACCGATCCCGCCGCGCTGCTGACGCAGGTGGCCGAGGTCTGGACGATGACCTCGCTTCTGGGGTTCGAGGCACTGTTGCGCGGGGTGCGGGTGACCGCCACCGGCGTGCCCTTCTACGCGGGCTGGGGCCTCACCCGCGATCTCGGGCCGGTGCCCGCGCGGCGCCGCGCCCGGCCCGCGCTCGAGGGGCTGGTCCACGCCACCCTGATCGACTACCCGCGCTACCGCGATCCGGTCACCGGCCTGCCCTGCCCGGTGGAGGTGGTGGCCGACCGGCTGACGAACGCGGAGGGGCCGCGCGCGGGGGCGGCGAACCGGCTGCTGGCCAAGGCGCAGGGCGCGCTGGCGGGCCACGCGTGGCTGTGGCGCTGAGCGGGCGCGGCGCCGTCGGCCCCAGGTTGCGCGTCTAGCCTTTGAGCGGGTAGCGGTCCGGCTCGGCAAACACGTCGATCACCCGCGTGCCTGCCTTGATCTTCGCGCCATGCTCGACGCCCGCGCCGATGGCATAGCTGTCGCCGGGTCCATAAATGCGCGTCTCGCCACCGATGGTGAACTCGATCTCGCCCTCCACCACCGTGCCCCATTGCGGGCCGTGGCTGTGCGGCGGCAGGACCATGTCCTGAAGAAAGGTAAAGAACACGCTTAGCCCGTGCTCCGAGCGGACGGCGCGGCTCTGCACCACGTCCTCGGGAAAGGGCAGATCGAGGGACGGGAAATCCATGATGAAATCGGCAAAGGGCATCGGCATCTCCTCCTGGGGTCTCGCCCTTCGATCATGCGCCCCCGGCCCTGGCATGGCAACGCCTCAGGACAACGCGTCAGTGCAGCTTGCGGCGGATGCGCTGCACCATCCACCACACCGCGGCCACCACCGGCAGGGTGACGGCGGCGGTGATCATGCCCTTGCTTACCCCCATCACGCCGGCCACCGGATAGAGCAGGTAGCCCGCCAGCGACACCGCGTAATAGCTGATCGCCACCACGCTGAGCCCCTCGACCGTGCGTTGCAACCGCAGTTGCAGGTCAGCGCGGCGGTCCATGCTCTCCAGCAGGCTCTGGTTCTGCGCGCTGCGCTCCACGTCCACCCCGGTGCGCAAGAGATCGCCCGCCCGCATCGCCCGGTCCGACATCGCCTTGAGCCGGTCCTTTGTCGCCGTCACCGTGCGCATCGCCGGATCGTATCGCCGCATCATGAACTCGTAGAAGGTCTGCCGCCCGTTGAACCGCTCTTCGCGCAGCGCCCCGATCCGCTGATGCACGATCTGCTCGTAGGCCGCCGTCGCCCCGAAGCGGAAGGAGGATTTCGCAACGAGGGCTTCCAGCTCCGCCGACACCTCCAGCAGCCCGTCAAGCGTGTCCTCGGCGGGCTGGCTGCCGGCGGTCATGTCGCCCACCAGGCGGC
This sequence comes from Roseovarius sp. A46, assembly GCF_004126395.1. Classification (NCBI taxonomy): domain Bacteria; kingdom Pseudomonadati; phylum Pseudomonadota; class Alphaproteobacteria; order Rhodobacterales; family Roseobacteraceae; genus Roseovarius; species Roseovarius sp. A46. Next base: position 12,453 of record NZ_PVWS01000017.1, read on the forward strand.
TCAGGCGGCTGTCGGTCTCGCCCATCTGGCGGCTCATCTCGCGCACCCGGGCAAAGCCCAGCATCGACATGGTCTTGTAGGTCTCGATCTCGCACAGCCGCTGCACGATCCGCCCGATCCGCCGCTGCCCGGTCTCGGGGGCTACGTGTAGTGAGAACCGCAAATGCCCCGCCGGGTCGATCCGGAAATCGCCGGCGATCACGCCGGCATCGTCGAGCACCCGTGCCACCGCCACGCTCTCCGGGACGAACCAGCGGTCGATATCCGTCCGCGCGCCCTCGCGGCTCTCCCACGGCACCACCCGGATCATCGCCGAGGTGATCCGCTGCCCCGGCGCCTCGGCCAGCCACTCGTCGGGGAACACGTCGAAATCCGCCGGGTCGAAGGGGCGCTCGCTCACCCCCTCGCTGAACACCGTGTAGGTCACCATCTCGGTATGGCTCTCCCACTTGAGCCGGTGCCGCCCGATCTCGCCGAAATAATGCGTCGCACCGGGCCGGGGATGCTTGGCGCCGTACCGGTCGAGCAGCGCGGTGAGATGCGCGAGATCGGCCGCGCGATCGCGCTTGGCCGCGTCCTGTTCGCGCTTGACGGCGAGATAGATCGCCGTGCAGGGCGCGGCCAGTGTGGGAAAGGGCCGCGCGTGCAGCTCGTTGGTCAGCTCGTAGCGCAGCGGATGGTCGGTGATGGGGGGCATGGGCCGGTCTCCTGATCCTGTGCCGTTCCTTAGCGCGCCACGCACCCGCGCAAAAGAGGTTTTCCCTGAAAACCCAATGATTTAGCGGAACACAACCGTATACCGCACAGGCTTCGGGCTTCTTCTTGGTGAAAATACTCCAAAACCCGCGCCGCGCCAAAGGCGAATGCGTCATGCGCCGCGTACGCGAAATCCGCAGGAAACGGGTCGTCAGCCCCGCTCCCTGTGGGGCACATCTGGCGTCATGAGCATTTCAGACGCATCGGCACCGACCGCACCACCGTCACAGCGCCCCATGAGCGCACTCGAATGGGGTATGCTTCTGGCACTTGCCACGGTCTGGGGCGGGTCCTTCTTCTTTAACGAGGTGGCGGTGCGCGACCTGCCGGTGCTGAGCGTCGTCGTGGGCCGCGTGGCCCTTGCCGCCCTCATCCTGATGGCGATTCTGCGACTGCGTGGCGAGCGCCTGCCGCGCGGGCGGCGCATCTGGGTCGCCTTCGCCTGCATGGGGCTGATGAACAACGCGCTTCCCTTTTCGCTGATCGTCTGGGGGCAACAGCATATCGCCTCGGGCGTGGCCTCGATCCTGAATGCCGCGACACCACTCTTCACCGTTTTGCTGGCCCATGTCCTGACCCGCGACGAACGCATGACCGGCGGCAAGATCTCCGGTGTGCTGATCGGCTTCGCGGGGGTGGCGGTGATGATCGGAATGGGGGCACTGCGCGATCTTGGTGTGCATGTGGCCGCGCAACTCCTGTGCCTGATGGCTGCCGTCTCTTACGCGCTGGCGGGGATATTCGGGCGACGCTTCCGCGGCATGGGGGTCAGCCCGATGGCCACCGCGACCGGACAGGTCATCGCGTCGAGCCTGATCCTGCTGCCGCTCGCGCTGATCGTCGATCGCCCGTGGGGCCTTGCGCCCCCCGGCATCGCAGCCATCGGCGCACTGATCGGGGTGGCCACCCTGTCGACCGCGCTGGCCTACACGCTCTACTTCCGCATCCTCGCGACGGCGGGGGCGACCAACCTGCTTCTGGTCACCTTCCTTGTCCCGGCCAGTGCCATCCTGCTGGGCACGCTCATCCTGGGTGAGGTGCTGCTCCTGCGGCACATGATGGGAATGGCGCTGATCGGTGCCGGGCTTGCCGCGATCGACGGGCGGCCCTGGCGCATGCTCACGCGGGCCTTGCGCTGAGAGACCGCGCGCCATGAAAAGAGGCGCGACCCGCAGGCCGCGCCTCCGCTAACGCAGACCTGTAAAGGCCCTCACTCGATCTTCGGCAGCAGGCTCGTCACGCTGGCCTTGGCATCGCCGTAGAACATCCGCGTGTTCTCCTTGAAAAACAGCGGATTCTCGATGCCGGAATAGCCGGTGCCTTGCCCGCGCTTGGAGACGAAGACCTGCTTGGCCTTCCACACCTCCAGCACTGGCATGCCCGCAATCGGGCTGTTGGGGTCGTCCTGCGCCGCCGGGTTGACGATGTCGTTGGAGCCAATGACGATCGCCACATCCGTGTCGGGGAAGTCCTCGTTGATCTCGTCCATCTCCATGACGATGTCGTAGGGCACCTTGGCCTCTGCCAGCAGCACGTTCATGTGCCCCGGCAGGCGGCCTGCCACCGGATGGATGGCAAAGCGCACGGTCTTGCCCTTTGCCCGCAGCTTGGAGGTGAGGTCCGAAACCGCCCCCTGCGCCTGCGCCACCGCCATGCCATAGCCCGGCACGATGATCACGCTGTCGGCCTCGTTCAATGCCTGCGCCACACCGTCCGCGTCGATGGCAACCTGCTCGCCCTCGATCTCCGCCGCAGGGCCCTGCGATCCGCCAAAGCCCCCGAGGATGACGCTGACAAACTGCCGGTTCATCGCCTTGCACATGATGTAGCTCAGGATCGCACCGGAAGAGCCGACCAGCGCGCCCACGACGATCAGCAGGTCATTGCCAAGGCTGAAGCCGATCGCCGCCGCCGCCCAGCCCGAATAGCTGTTGAGCATCGAGACGACCACCGGCATGTCGGCCCCGCCGATCCCCATGATCAGGTGATAGCCGATAAAGAACGCCAGGAGCGTCAGCAGCACCAGCGTCCATACGCCCGCGCCGCCCAGATACATCGCCGCGCACAGCAGCGACAACGCCGCCGCACCGGCGTTGAGAACGTGACCGCCCGGCAGCTTCTTGGCGGCACCGTCCACCTTGCCCGCGAGCTTGCCATAGGCGATCACCGATCCGGTGAACGTGACCGCACCGATCCAGATGCCGAGCATCAGCTCGACCTTGAGGATATTCACCTCCACTGCCGTCTTCTTGGCGAGGATGGCGGCAAAGCCGGTGAACTGCTTGGCAAAGGCCGCGGCCTCCGCGCTGATCTCCTCGGACCTGGGAAAGGCGAGCCCTTGGTCGGCAAACGCCTGCGCCACGCGCCCCAGCTCGAGATCGGCGTTGAACCCCACGAACACCGCCGCAAGGCCCACGAGGCTGTGCATGATCGCCACCAGCTCGGGCATCTGCGTCATCTGAACCCGCGTGGCGAGCTGATACCCCACCGCCGCGCCACCGGCGATCAGCACCACCGACAAGAGCCACAGCCCCTGCCCCGGACCGACCATCGTCGCCAAGACGGCGATGGTCATGCCCGCGATCCCGTACCAGATGGCGCGCTTGGCGCTTTCCTGTCCGCTCAATCCTCCAAGGCTGAGGATGAAGAGAACCGCCGCGACCGCATAGGCCGCTATCGTGAATCCGAAATCCATGATCCCCTCCGCCTTATGATTTCTGGAACATGGCGAGCATCCGCCGTGTCACGAGAAAGCCGCCGAAGATGTTGATCGCGGCCATGAACACCGCAAGCGCGGCGAGGATTGTGATGAAGATCGAGCTCGACCCGATCTGTATCAGTGCGCCGAGGATGATGATCGACGAAATCGCGTTCGTGACGGCCATCAGCGGCGTGTGCAGGCTGTGGCTGACATTCCAGATCACCTGGAAGCCCACGAACACCGCCAGCAGGAACACAATGAAATGCTGCATGAAGCTCGCCGGCGCCACGAGGCCGACGCCAAGCACCAGCGCGCCCCCGATGGCCAGCAGCGTCACCTGCCTCTTGGTCTGCGCCTTGAACGCCGCGATCTCCTGCGCGCGTTTTTCTTCGGCGGTCAGTTCCTTTGGCTTTTCCTTCGCGGGCGCAGCGGCAATCGCGGCCACCTTGGGCGGTGGCGGCGGCCAGGTGATCTCGCCCTTGTGCGTCACGGTGGAGCCACGGATCACGTCATCCTCCATGTCATGCACGGCCTGCCCGTCCTTCTCGGGGGTCAGGTCGGTCATCATGTGGCGGATGTTGGTGGCATAGAGCGTGCTGGCCTGCGTCGCCATCCGGCTCGGGAAATCGGTATAACCGATGATGGTCACACCGTTTTCCGTCACGATCTTGTCGTCGGCGACGGTGAGCTTGCAGTTGCCGCCCTTCTCGGCGGCCAGATCGACGATCACCGAGCCGCGCTTCATGGATTTCACCATGTCCTCGGTCCACAGCTCCGGCGCCTCGCGGTTGGGAATAAGCGCGGTGGTGATCACGATATCCACCTCCGGCGCCAATTCGCGGAACTTGGCAAGCTGCGCCTCGCGGAATTCCGGGCTCGACACCGAGGCATAGCCGCCCGAGGCCGATCCGTCCTGCTGTTCTTCCTCGAAATCGAGATAGACGAACTCGGCGCCCATCGATTCCACCTGCTCGGCCACTTCCGGCCTCACATCGAACGCATAGGTGATCGCGCCGAGGCTGGTGGCCGTGCCGATGGCGGCCAGCCCCGCCACGCCCGCGCCCACAACAAGCACCTTGGCCGGGGGCACCTTGCCCGCCGCCGTGATTTGCCCGGTAAAGAAGCGGCCGAAATTGTTGCCCGCTTCGATCACCGCGCGGTAGCCCGCGATATTGGCCATCGAGCTCAGCGCGTCCATCTTCTGCGCGCGGCTGATGCGCGGCACCATCTCCATCGCGATGACGGTGGCGCCCTTCTTGGCGGCGGTTTCCAGCCCGGCCTCGTTACCGCCGGGGTTGAAGAACGAAATCAGCGTCAACCCCTCGCGCAGCCTTTTCAGCTCGGTCTCGGTGGGCACGCGCACCTTGGCGATCACGTCGCTCGCCTTCCACAGCGCGGCGGCGGTCTTGATGATCTCGACCCCGGCCTCCTCGTAGGCGGCATCCGAGAAACCCGCGCGCTCGCCCGCGCCGGTCTCGATCGCGCAGTCATATCCCAGTTTCTGAAGCTGAAGCGCAGAGTCCGGCGTCATCGCGACGCGGTTCTCACCCTCCATCACCTCCTTTGGCGTTCCGATCTTCACGTTTCCTGTCCCCCTCTGGCAGATCCTGTCTGTCGATGGCCGCCGGTCATCCGGTGCCGGGTCGGTTTTCACGAAAGCGGTTATTTCACACTATTTTGCGACTTGCGATATCAAGTTTGCCGCAGGCGCTACAGCCAACGCCGGGTTTTTTCGCAATAGCGGGCAAAATCGGCCCGGAACGTGCGGCGCATCCGGTTCTCTTCGGGGATCACGAATCGTCGCTCGATCACCCAGACGAAAACCGGGATCAGCGGCAGCGCCAGCACCGCGTCCCAGCGAAGGATGAATCCCGCGAGGATCAGCGCGTCGCCCAGGTAGATCGGGTTGCGCGATCGTTTGAATATGCCCGACTGTATCAGCCGCTCGGGCGTCTCGTGCGGCACGATGGTGGTCTTGTGCTTGCGGAACTCCATCGCCGCCAGCGCGATCAGCAGCACGCCGCCGCCCACCAGCAAGCCGCCCGCGAAATCCACCCATCCGCCGCCGAGGCTCAGGTCCATCGGTGCCCACATCGCCTGTGCCCACGCCAGCACGAGAAAGCCCACGAGCCAGACGGGGGGCATGTCGATCCATTTCAGCATTCGCGCGGTTCTCCGGGACAGGTGTCAATGGCACCATGCACGGGATGGCGGGGATGTCAAAAACCGCGTGACGCCCGGTGCCAGCGGGAGTGACGAGGGCGCTTTGGATCGCGGGCGCGTCTGGCCTGTTGCCGCCATTCGCCTCCTGCCCCCGCGCGGAACAAGGCGTGCTTGCACGCCGCCGCGCGAGCGCCCGACCGCCCCATCGGGCGGGCGCTTCTGCAACGGTGCAAGTGGCGGAAATATAAGAGGTATCTTGCACCATAAATCGCACAGCATTGGCCGAACTGCGCCCACCCGGCGGTCGGGCGCTCGCGCGAACCATCGCCAAATGCCCAACGACCGCTTCAGGCCACCCCCGCCAACCCGCACCTTCCCCTTCCCCCCTCCCCGTGTCACCGCTACGCTGCCCGCAACCAAACCGGAGGCTCCATGACACTCGACGGCAAACACGCTCTCGTCACCGGCGGCGGCACGGGCATCGGCCTCGCCATCGCCCGCGCACTCGCCAATGCAGGGGCCGAGGTCACGATCACGGGCCGCCGCGCGGAGGTGCTCGACGCTGTGGCCGGCCCGCGCCTGCATCCGCAGGTCATGGACGTGACGGACGAGGCGAGCGTCACCCAGGGCGTGGCCGCAGCGGTCGCCGCACGCGGCCCGGTGCAGGTCTGCACCCCAAACGCCGGCATCGCCGAGGGTCGCGCGCTCCACAAGACCGATACCGATTTCTGGCGGCGCATCATGGCCACCAATCTCGACGGGGCGTTCTGGACGATCCGCGAATGTCTGCACGACATGCGCCGCGCCGAGTGGGGCCGCGTCGTCGCCGTCTCCTCCATCGCCGGACTGCGGGGGCTCAAGGGCGCGTCGGCCTACACCGCGTCCAAGCACGGGCTGATCGGCCTCATCCGGAGCTTGAGCGAGGATTACCTCGGCACGACTCTCACCTTCAACGCGGTCTGCCCCGGCTATGTCGATACCGAGATTGTCACGCGCAACGTGGCCTCGATCGCCGCGCGGGCGGGCGTGACCGAGGATGCCGCCCGCGCCACCATGATCGCCACAAATCGCCACAACCGCCTGATCGCCCCCGACGAGGTGGCGCAGGCCGTGCTATGGCTGTGCGGCCCGGGATCGAGCAGCGTCAACGGCCAGTGCATCGAAATCGCGGGCGGACAGGTCTAGGGGGCACGGGATGACGAATTTCGAGGCAACCCGCGCCATGTTTCACCTCCCCGAGGGGGTGATCTATCTCGACGGCAACTCGCTCGGCCCCCTGCCCCGCGCGGCCAGCGCCCGGATGGCACGGGCGATGCAGGACGAGTGGGGCGAGATGCTCATCACCGGCTGGAACCGCGCCGGATGGATGGCGCAACCGCGCGCCCTGGGCAACCGGATCGGGCGGCTGATCGGCGCGGCGCCCGGTACCGTGGTCCTCGGTGATACGTTGTCAATCAAGGTCTACCAGGCGCTCGCCGCCGCGCTCGACCTGCGCCCCGGCCGTCGCGTGATCCTCTCCGACAGCGGCAATTTCCCGTCCGATCTCTACATGGCCGAGGGGCTGATCCGGGCACTGGACCGCGGCCTTGAGCTGCGCGTCGTCGCCCCCGAAGAGGTGGCCGACGCCATCACCGAAGAGGTCGCCGTGACGCTGCTCACCGAGGTGGATTACCGCACCGGGCGGCTCCACGACATGGCCGCGCTAACCGCGCGCGCCCACGCGGCAGGGGCGCTCACGGTCTGGGATCTGGCGCATAGCGCGGGCGCGCTGCCGGTGGACGTGGCAGGGACAGGCGCGGATTTCGCCGTGGGCTGCACCTACAAGTATCTCAACGGCGGCCCCGGCGCGCCCGCCTTCATCTACGTCGCCCCGCGCCATGCGGACACGGCCTTTCCGGCGCTCTCGGGCTGGCTGGGTCACGACGCACCGTTTGACTTCGAGCCTGCCTACCGCCCGGGCGCTGGCATCGAGCGGATGCGCGTGGGCACGCCACCGGTGCTCGCCATGGCCGCGCTCGACGCCGCGCTCGATGTCTGGGACAGGGTGGATATGGCGGATTTGCGCGCGCGCTCCGTTGCGCTCAGCGAGATGTTCATCACCGGCATCGAAGCCGCCTGCCCGATGCTCACGCTGGCCAGCCCGCGCGATCCGTCGCGGCGCGGCAGCCAGGTCTCGTTCCGATTCAAAGAGGGCTATGCCGCCATGCAGGCGCTGATCGCGCGCGGCGTGATCGGCGATTTCCGCGCGCCTGACATCATGCGCTTCGGATTCACGCCGCTATATCTCGGCGAGGCGGAGGTGCAGGCGGCCACCCGCATCCTGACGGAGGTGATGCAGGGCGGCCTCTGGGACGATCCGGCCCATCGCAGACGCAACGCCGTGACCTGATTGCCCGGCCCTCCGACTGATCCCAGATTCGACACAATACGCCTAAATTTGAGCAGAATATGCACCAATTGCCGCCGCACCGGCACTGTATCTGTTTTGGAAACAAGACGGGAAACCAACCCAAATCCCGTCCAGCCAGTTGGCGCAGACCAGCGGCGATGAGGAAGGAACAGGCCAGTGCCGACATACACGGTGAATATCTACAACAACGACCCGTTGTTCATCCTGTCGGGATCGGTCGGCAATACCGCGAGCTGGACCGGAGAGGCCAAACCGTCCGGCACCGCGACGATCACCGACAACGAGCCGGGCCTCGAAGGCCAGACCATCGACAGCAGCGGGTCGGGCGGCGAGAGCGCCACTGCAGACGTCACGGTTGGCGGCGACACCTCGACTGGAGCGGGCATCTATGCCGAAGAAAGCTGGACCCTGCGCGATACGGTCACCGGTGATACGTTCAACGTCATAACGTTTCGCGTCACCAGCGGCGACGCGACCGGCTACTATACCCTGTCAGAGACACCGCTTGTCACCGGCCGAAGCTATGAGACGCTCGACCATGACACCGATCCCGATGTGACCGCGGGCGATCCGGCGTTCAGTATCGACGACTATGTGGAGGCCGGGTTCGAGGTCGACGGGACCGCGGGCAACGACAGCATCGACGCGAGCTACGTGGATGCCGACGGCGACTCGGTCGGCGGGGGCAATGACACTGTCCTGGCGCGGGCAGGCAATGACACGGTGTTCGCGGGCGCAGGCGATGACACGGTGTTGGGGGGCACCGGCAACGATTCGATCCATGGCGGCGCTGGCGATGACAGCCTTGTTGGCGCGGACGGCGATGACACGCTGATTGGCGGCGCAGGCGCGGATACCCTTAGTGGCGGTGCCGCGCTTGATATTGTCGATTATTCCGCCTCGGACGCGGCCGTGAATGTCGATCTCAGCACCGGCACCTATGGTGGTGGCGATGCAACGGGCGATACCGGCTCTGGAATTGACGGAATCATCGGATCGGATTTCAACGACACGTTGACCGGCTTTGACGGCGTTTTTGACGGCGGCACCACCACGAATTACATCGACGGCGGCGCGGGGGATGATGTCGTCGACGGGCTTGACGGCGGCGATACGCTGATCGGCGGGGCGGATAATGACACCGTGCTTGGCGGTGGCGGCGACGACGAGCTCTACGGCGACGGCACCAGCGCCCGCTGGGCCTACGAGGTCTACACGCAGGATTTTTCCTCGGCCAACGGGCAGGCCTTCACCATCGAGAACGGCACGCTCGCAGGCTCTGGCACGCAGGACACGCTCGATATCGACGCGCTTGGTCAGGCGGCCACCGGGCAGGGCGATCCCAACGATTTCGGCGTCATCTTCACCTCGACGCTCTACGCGCCCGATGCGGGCACCTACCGGTTCACCACCACCTCCGACGACGGCTCGACCCTCCGCATCCTGGATTCGCAGGGCGACCCGCTCGACTTCACCAACCAGACCGGCAATGACGGCCCGTTCCTCGACAACGACTATCACCAGGCCCCCACCACGCGCTGGGGCGAGGTGACGCTGGAGGCGGGGCAAACCTACACGATCGAGGTGCGGGTCTGGGAAAACGCCGGGGGCGAGGTGCTGTCGGGCACGGTCACAGCACCGGGCGGCACCGAAACGAGCCTCGACGAGAGCCCGCTCATCCTCGGGGTCGAAACGGTCGCGGGCGATGACAGCCTCGACGGTGGCGCGGGGGCCGATCTCCTGTTCGGGGGCGGCGGCGACGATACGCTCGTCGCAGGCGAAAACGACACCCTGCTTGGCGGCGACGGCGATGATCTGTTCATTCTCGGCAACCAGACGGAAACCGGCGACGGCACGATCTCGATCACCGGCGGCGAAGGCGGCGAGACGGATGGCGACACGCTGCAACTGACCGCCGATGTCGGCCAGGACGACATCACCTTCACCAATACCGACGACGCGGCGGGCGGCCTGTCGGGCAATTTCACCCTGCCCGACGGCACCCTGGTCAACTTCTCCGAGATAGAGAACATCATCTGCTTCACGCCAGGTGCCCGCATCCTCACCGAACAGGGCGAGTGCCCGGTCGAGGGCCTGCGCCCCGGCGACATGGTCATCACCCGCGATCACGGGGCGCAGCCGCTGCGCTGGGTCGGGCGACGCACGGTGCCGGGCACTGGCCGCTTCGCACCGGTCCGCGTGGCCGCGCATGTGCTCGACGGGGCGTGCGCACCGCTCACCGTGTCGCCACAGCACCGGTTCCTGTTCACCGGCTACAAGGCCGAGCTGCTCTTTGGCTGCGACGAGGTTCTGGTCGCCGCCAAGCACTTGGTGGACGGACAGGCGGTGACGCAGACCGATCAGGCGGCAGTCACCTACATCCACCTGATGTTCGACCGCCACGAGGTGATCTATGCCGAGGGCGCCGCGACCGAGAGCTTTCACGTCGGCGATATCGGCCTCTCGGCCATCGCCGGGGGCGCACGCGAAGAGCTCTTCGCGCTCTTTCCCGAATTGCGCTCCCACCCAGAGAGCTATGGTCCCACCGCGCGCCCCTGCCTGCGCCGCCACGAGGCGCGGCTCTTGATGCCCGCCGCGTGACCGGGTGGCACGGATACCGACGCAATCCCGACAAGATGCCGACACGATATCCCTGCCCCGCCGCCGAATTGCCTCGACCGCGCCAAATGCAGGCCAAACGGAGGCGTTAACCCTCTGGAGTGAACCGGCGGTCTAGACTGCGGCGCCTCTCGGCGCGGCCGCGTTATCCGAGTTGGAAAGTGATGTCATGCCCATTGCAAGCGAGCTGAACGTCAACACCTCCGCCACCGCGATGGACATGGCCGACACCATGTTCGGTGACGGCGTCACCGTCGTCTCGGCAAGCTACAGCGGCGCCGGGGGGGCCTCGGGCACCTATTCAGGCGGCACCGGCACCCTGGGCGAGATCAGCCCCGGCGACGAGGGCGTGATCCTCTCGACCGGGCGCGCCACGGATTTCACCAACGATTCCGGCACGCTGAACACCAACACCGCCCCCAACACCTCGACCGACTGGGGCGGCGACGGCGAAGATGACGACGACGATGACCAGTACAGCGGCGGCGATGACCAGCTCGAAACGATTTCGGGACAGCAAATCTTCGATGCCGCCATTCTAGACGCCACCTTCGTGCCCGAGGGCGACACGCTGACCATGCAGTTCGTGTTCTCCTCCGAGGAATACCTGGAATACGTCAACTCGGGCTTCAACGACGCGGTGGGTGTCTGGGTCAACGGGGCCTATGTCCCGTTGGAGCTCGCGCAGGGCGGCAGCACCGACATCACCATCGACACGATCAACGACACGTCCAACGCCAACCTCTACCGCGACAACGCCGGCGATCAGTTCAACACCGAGATGGACGGCACCACCGTGGTGCTTTCGCTGACCGCCCCGGTCAACCCGGGCGAGGAAAACGACATCCGTATCGCCATCGGCGATGGCGGCGACGGCGTGTACGATTCCAACCTGCTCATCATGGCCGACTCGGTCCAGACGATGAACATCGCCGAGCTTGATACGTTGGCGCAGGGGCCCAACACCACGCAAATCCACGACATTCTCGCCAACGACCAGGGCGACGGGCACACCGTCACCCATATCGACAATACCGCCGTCAGCCCCGGCGATACCGTCACCCTCGCCACCGGCGAGCAGGTCACGCTGAATGCCGACGGCACCATCGCCATCACCACGGACGGCGATATCGGAACCAACACATTTACCTATTCCACGGTGGACGAGAACGGCACCCCTGCCACCGGCTTCGTCACCATCGAGACCACGACCACGCCGCCCGATTTCATCGTCGAAGGCACCGGCGCGGGTGAGGTGATCGATGCCGACTACACGGGCGATCCCGAGGGCGACATGATCGACGCCTTCGACCATTCCGACGCCTCCAACGACGATTCCGTTCAGGGCGGCGGCGGCGATGACACCATCCTGTCGGGCGCGGGCAACGATACCGTCGATGGCGGCGCGGGCGATGACGTGATCGACGGCGGAACCGGGGCCGACACCCTCATCGGCGGCACGGGCAACGACAGCTTTCTCATCGCGCAGGGCGACAGCGCCGAGGGCGGCGAGGGCGACGACACCTTCACCCTCGCCGAGGTCGAGGGCGAGAGCGGCGCCATCGACATCACCGGCGGCGAGGGCGACGAGACCGACGGCGATACGCTGATCCTCACACCGGACGTGGGACAGGGCGACATCACCTTCACCAACGAAGACGATGACGCGGGCGGGCTGTCGGGCAATTTCACCCTGCCCGATGGCACCCTCGTGACGTTCTCCGAGATCGAGAACATCATCTGCTTCACGCCCGGCACGCGCATTCTCACCCCCCGCGGCGAGCGCCCGGTCGAGACGCTGCGACCGGGTGACATGGTCATCACCCGCGATCACGGGCCGCGGCCAGTGCGCTGGGTGGGGCAGCGCACCGTGCCAGGCCGAGGAGCCTTCGCGCCCGTGCGCGTGGGCCCTGCGATCTTCGGCACCGGGACGGGCGGGTTACTGGTATCGCCGCAACACCGCCTGCTCGTCACCGGCTACCATGCCGAGCTGCTGTTCGGCTGCGACGAGGTGCTGGTCGCCGCCAAGCATCTGTTGGGCGGCACCGATGCCTGCATCGCGCCTTGCAAGGCGGTCACCTACATCCACCTGATGTTCGACCGCCACGAGGTGATCTATGCCGAGGGCTTTGCCACCGAGAGCTTCTTTGCCGGCGACGCGGCACTTTCGGCCGTGGACACCGCCGCGCGCGAGGAACTGTTCGCGATCTTCCCGGAACTGCGCAGCACCGCGTCGCGCCACCGTGAAACCGCGCGCCCCTGCCTGCGCGCCCGCGAGGCGACCCTGCTGCGCGAACGCCTCGCCGGCTACGCCGCCTGACCGCGCGCCTGACGCTCAGGCCATCTGCCGCAGCGGCGTGCCCGCCTTCGCCGCCCAATCCCGCACCGCATCGCCGAAGGCGGTAAACAGCGGGCGGCTGACCGGGTCGTTGGCCGCATTCCACTCCGGGTGCCACTGCACCGACAGGGTAAAGCCCGGCGCACCGCGCACATAGAGCGCCTCGGGCGTGTCGTCATGCGCCCAGCCGTCGATCACGATATCGCGCCCGGCGGCGATCACGCCCTGCCCGTGCAGCGTGTTGGTCATCACTTCCTCGGCCCCCATCAGCCGGTGAAACACGCCGCCGGGCTGAAACCGCACCTTGTGGCGCAGGGCGAACTGCTCTTCCATGGTGCCCTCGGGCGGCATGCGGTGATTGTCGCGCCCCGGCAGCTCGCGGATCTCGGGGTGCAGAGTGCCACCCATCGCGACGTTGACCTCCTGGAAACCACGGCAAATGCCCAGGAACGGCTGCCCCCGCGCCACGCAGGCGCGCACCAGCGGCAGGCTGATCGCGTCGCGCGCGCGGTCGAACGCGCCATGCGCCTCGGTCGGTGTCTCGCCGTATTCCTCGGGATGGACGTTGGGCCGCCCGCCGGTCAGCAGGAACCCATCGCACACCTCCATCAGCTCGGCCACCGAGACGAAGCGCGGATCGCTCGGAATGATGAGCGGCACGCAACCGGCCACTTCGGCCACGGCGGCCGAGTTGATCGTGCCTCCGGCATGGGCCGGGTAGCGGTCGTTGATCTCGTAGCTGTTGCCGATGATGCCGACGACGGGGCGCGCCATGGTAGTCCTTCTTGGTGGCTCTGCTGCACGATATAAATCAAGGTATAGCGCGAAACGAAATAACGAAAGGGCACTCCGCGCACAGGTGCCCGTGCGATGACGCGGATTTGCGCAGGGTGGTTGACGGTTTGCTCATTTTTTCCCGCCATGATGCGCGCGTGGGCGGCGTGGCCGGATCCCCCGCCATCCGCATCCCGGCGGGCCCCGGTCGCGTCGTCCACACCGCGCCCCGCTGCGCCGTCACCGCCCGCCCGCGCCGGGGGAACGCCCCGTTGCAGCCCCTCTCCGATCCGCCTAGGGTCGCGCCGACGCTTGCAGGAGAGACCGGATGAAGGACGCCGCACCCCAGCCCATCTATCTGAGGGATTACACGCCACCCGCCTATCTCGTGGACGCGGTGCACCTGACCTTTCACCTCGATCCAGAAAAAACACGCGTTGTCAGCAAGATAGCGTTCCGCCCCAACCCTGGGGCCGTATCGCGCACGTTCTTTCTGCATGGCGAGAACCTGCGCCTGATCGGTGCCCGCATAGACGGTGCGGCCATCGCGCCCGAGGTGACGGAAACCGGCCTCACCGCCGATGTCCCCGACGCGCCCTTCACCTTCGAGGCCGAGGTCGAGATCGACCCGGCGGCCAACACCGCGCTTGAGGGGCTGTATCTCTCGAACGGGATGTTCTGCACCCAGTGCGAGGCCGAGGGTTTTCGCAAGATCACCTATTACCCCGATCGCCCCGACGTGATGGGCGTCTTTACCGTGCGCATCGAGGGCGACATGCCGGTCATGCTGTCCAACGGCAACCCGGTGGCGCAGGGCGACGGCTGGGCGGAATGGCACGATCCGTGGCCTAAACCTGCCTATCTCTTCGCGCTGGTGGCGGGGGATCTCGTGGCGCATCCCGACCGCTTCACCACCCGCTCTGGCCGCGAGGTCGGTCTCAACATCTGGGTGCGCCCCGGCGACGAGGACAAATGCGCCTTCGGCATGGAGGCGCTCAAGAAATCCATGACATGGGACGAGGAGGTCTATGGCCGCGAATACGATCTCGACCTGTTCAACATCGTCGCGGTGGACGATTTCAACATGGGCGCGATGGAGAACAAGGGGCTCAACATCTTCAACTCCTCCTGCGTGCTGGCCAGCCCCGAGACCGCCACGGATGCCAATTTCGAGCGGATCGAGGCAATCATCGCGCATGAGTATTTCCACAACTGGACGGGCAACCGCATCACCTGCCGCGACTGGTTTCAGCTTTGCCTCAAGGAGGGGCTGACCGTCTATCGCGACAGCCAGTTCACCGCCGACATGCGCTCGGCCCCGGTCAAGCGCATCTCCGACGTGATCGCGCTCCGCGCGCGCCAGTTCCGCGAGGATGCAGGCCCCCTCGCCCACCCCGTCCGACCCGAAAGCTTCATCGAGATCAACAACTTCTACACCGCGACCGTCTATGAGAAGGGGGCAGAGCTCATCGGTATGCTCAAGCGGCTTGTGGGCGACGAAGACTATTACAAGGCCCTCGATCTCTACTTCACCCGCCATGACGGTCAGGCCTGCACCATCGAGGATTGGCTTCAGGTGTTCGAGGATGCGACCGGCCGCGACTTCACCCAGTTCAAGCGTTGGTATGCACAGGCGGGCACGCCGCGCCTGCGCGTCACCGACAGCTTCGAGAACGGCACCTACACCCTGCACTTCGAGCAAAACACGCCGCCCACACCGGGCCAGCCCGACAAATCCCCCCGCGTCATTCCCATCGCCGTCGGCCTGCTTGGCCCCAATGGCGACGAGGTGGAACCCACCCGAATTCTCGAGATGACCGAGGCCCAGCAGAGCTTTTCCTTCGACGGGCTCGCGGCCCGGCCGGTGCCCTCGGTGCTGCGCGATTTCTCGGCCCCCGTGATCGTCGAGCGCGAGACCACCAATGCCGAACGCGCCTTCCTGCTCGCCCACGACACCGACCCCTTCAACAAGTGGGAGGCCGGGCGCGCACTGGCGCGCGAGACGCTGATGGCCATGATCCGCGACGGCGCGGCCCCCGACCCGGCCTATCTCGACGCGGTGCACACCATGCTGCGCGACGAGGCGCTCGACCCGGCCTTCCGCGCCCTCGCCCTCGGCCTGCCGGGCGAGGACGAACTGGCGCAGGCTCTGTCCGAGGCGGGCGACACGCCCGACCCGCAGGCCATCTGGGAGGCGCGCGAGGCGCTCGACATCACCCGCGCCGACGCCATGCAGGGCACGCTCGACGCGCTCTACACGGCGCACCAGGTCAGTGCCCCTTACCGCCCCGACCCCGATCAGGCCGGCGCGCGGGCGCTGGCCAACGCCGTGCTCGGCCTCATCACGCGGCGCGATGGGGGCGCGCGGGCGCTGGTGCAATACGACGCGGCGGACAACATGACCCAGCAACTCGCGGCGCTCGCCTGCCTGATGCGCGCGGGCAAGGGCACAGAGGTGTCGGACGCCTTCTACCGGCAATGGCGGCACGACCGGCTGGTGCTCGACAAGTGGTTCGGGATGCAGATCCTCAACGCCGATCCCGCCGAGGCCGCCGAGACCGCCGCGCGGCTCACCGAACATCCCGATTTCACCATCCGCAACCCCAACCGCTTTCGCGCGGTGCTGGGCGCGCTGGCCGGATTTCCCGCCGGGTTTCACCATGTTTCGGGGCGCGGCTACCGGCTGATGGCGGACATGCTCATCGCGCTTGACCCGCTCAACCCCCAGACAACGGCGCGCATGTGCGCGGCCTTTGAGACATGGCGGCGCTACGACGCGGCGCGGCAGGACATGATTCTCGCGCAGATCGACCGCATCCTCGCTGCACCGGGGCTCAGCCGCGACACCGCCGAGATGCTGGGCCGCATTCGCGAGGCCTGACCAGCCGCCGCGCGGCGCGTCGGCAATTCCCCGCCTTCACCCAAGGCGTGCCCAGATTTGGCCGAAATGGCCCGGCAGGCTGTGTCCGATCCAGCTCGCCGGAGATGCCATGATATTCGACCCGATCGCCCCGTCTGAAAGCCCCCGGCGCACCGAGCGGCGCAAACCGGCACGGGCGCCCGCGTTCGCACGGCTGCTGCGGCGGCTCGGTCTCGCGCGACCGCGCGCCGATATCGACAGCCTCGCGCGGCGCATCCTGCTGCCCACGCTCCCTATCAGCGACGAGGAACATGCTCGCATTCACTTTCACGACGCGGGCCAGCGCCTTGCCCGCCAGGAAGACTGGGCGCGGCTTGCCGAGCGAATCGCAAAAGCGGACGCCGCGCGATTGCACACGCCGGGCGGCGAGGCGGCGGCGGGGCTGCTGGCCGAAGGCGCGCGCGCCGATGCGGTGGCCGCCGCCGGGGACGCGGTTCACGACGCGCGCACGCCCGACCCCGCCGGGCTCGACGCGCTCGAACAGGTCCGTGCCGATCATCCCGACAGCTATCCCATCGCACTCGTGATCGCGCTCACGCATATGGATATCGGCCGGGCGTGGCGCATGTGCACCGCGAAAGGCACCGCCACGCCGGACCGAGAGGCACATTTCCTCGACCACTTCCGGCGCGCCGAGGACCTGCTCGGCCCCTTCGACGCCGAGACCCACGACGCCCCCTCGCTGGCGGCGGCGCAATGCGCCCTGCTCGCCGCGCGCCCGGCGCCCCGGCGGCGCGTGGCAGACGATTATGCCCGGCTCATCGCGCTCGACCCGGGCAGCGCGCGGCACCTGCGCGCGCTTGGCGAGGCGCTGCTGCCCTCGCGCTTCGGCACCTTCGCAGAGCTTGAGCTGGAGGCAAGGCGCATGGCCGCGCAAACCGGCGCGCACCACGGGGCGGGGGCTTATACCTGGGTCTGGTTCGACGCGCTCGCGATCGAGCCCGACGGTCTCGGCACCGTCGACGCGGAGTTCTTCGTCGACGGGCTGCACGCCATCGCCGTGCAGGCCCCCGACCAGCACATCATCAACGAGATCGCCGCCTTTTGCGGCCTCACGATGGCCCCGCGCACCGGCGCGGCGCGACTGCCCGCCGCGCAAGAGAGGGCGCGCGCCACGATCCATGCCTGCCTCGACTGGCTGGTCGCGCAGCACCTGCACGAGCTGCACCCGCTGATCTGGTCGCAGGCGTTGATCGGGCCGGGTTCCACCCCGTCGCTGCCACCGCGCCGCGCACTGGTGACCAGGGGGCGGCAGGCGGCGCTGCGGGTGATCGCCGAGCGTTTTGCCGACGAGATCGCCGATGGCTGTGCGCTCGGCTTCTCGAGCGCGGGAATGTATCGGCTTCCCGCGCTCTGATCGGCCCCTCCCTACATCTTGTGGTTGATCACAACCTTACCGTCCTGTTCGTGCACACGCCCCGATGACGGATGCTGACAAGCGCGTGAAGCCCGGGGTTGGCGCATTGCTTGCGCCATCTGCCGTGCCATCTTGGACATGTGGGGAGAAGAAACCGTCCGGAGGCCGCGCGCGATGCAATTTTCTCGAAAGATGATCCTTTTCGCCGCCCTGGGCTTCGCCCTGCCGGCCCATGCCGCCGATCCCGAACGCGGCGAGCGCCTGTTCCGGGCGTGCACCGCCTGTCATTCCGTCATCGACGAGACCGGCTCGGCGCTCGTGCGCGGCGGGCGCACCGGGCCCAATCTCTACGGCGTGATCGGGCGCCATGCGGGTAGCGTGCCGGGCTTTCACTATTCTCCCTCCATGACCGAGGCCGGGCAGCGCGGGCTGCGCTGGAACGAAGCCGATTTCGTGGTCTACGTGCGCGACGCCACCGCCTTCCTGCGCGGCTATCTCGACGACCCTGAAGCGCGCGGCAAGATGGCCTACAGGCTGCGCGACGCGAACAAGGCGCGCGATGTCTGGGCCTACCTGGAACGCATCGCCGCCCCGTGAGCGCCCGCAGCCTGCCAAGCGCCGTCCACGTCCCCCGGGGCCACGCCGTCGCCACCGGACACCGCGTCCACGGCACCCCCGGCCCGCGGTCCGGTATCGGCGTCCTGGCATATCCCGACCTTCCGATCCGCCCCGGCAGAGCGGGCGGTCCCGGCGCACTGGCCACCGTCCGCATCCCCGGCGTCTTGCAACCCTGGCGGCATCGGCTCGCCGCCCGGCGGCGCCGCGTCCTGCGCGATGTGGAGCCTGTGACAGCCGCGCCCGGCAGCCTTTGCCGCGTATAGTGCGCGGTCGGCGGCATCCATGATTTCACCGGGCGCGCGGCCCGGGCCATCACGGCAGAGCGTCGCGCCGATGCTGGCCGAGATACGACAGGTCAGCGTGCCGTCGCTCACCGGCTCCTCCAGCGCCGCGACGAGCCGCCGGGCGACGGTATCGACCGCGCCGGTGGCGTCGATACCGGGCAGCAACAGCACGAACTCGTCGCCGCCCACGCGCGCGATCACGTCGCGGGCGCGCACCACCGACAGCATTCGCCGCGCCGCCACGCGCAGCACGAGGTCGCCCGCCGCATGGCCGTGGGTATCGTTGACCTGCTTGAAGAAATCGAGATCGAGATGCAGCAGCGCGAACGCCCCGCCCTCCTGGACCGCCTGTGCCAGCAGCGCGTCGAAGGCGCGCCGGTTGCGCAATCCCGTGAGCGTATCGGTCAGCGCCTCTTCCTGCGCGGCGCGCCGTGCCCCTTCGAGGCGGCGGTTGAGCCTGCGCGATTCCTCCATCGCCAGGGTCTTGGCCTCGAGCAGGTAAAGCATCTCGGTCGCCAGATCGGTCACCGCGAAATCTGCGCCGCTGAGGCCGAAATCGCGCACCGCGTCGACCACCGAGATGCCGAAGGCGAGGTTGACCACCATCGCGCCCCCGGCTCCGCCCGCATCCTCGGGCGCCAGCAGGCAAAGCTGCCCCTTGAGCGCATAGCGCGGGCGCGACCGCAGCCGCAGGCGCAGCCGCGCCCCGTCTAGCGCGCGCAGCGCGGCAACGTCCTGCACAGCCCGCGGCCGGGTCAGCTCGAACAATTCGAGAAACCGCCGGCCGATCATCTTCTCGGGCGCCACGATCTTGGCCAGCGTCGGCCCGCCGCCGATGACATGGCCGGTCGGGCCGATGACCACGTGCATGGGACAGAACCGGTCAAGCATCGCCACCTGCGCCAAGGCTTGCATCTGCGCAGCCGCGCCGCTCATGGCGCGGCCCGCCCGCTGGCGAGGTCAAAGTCCCGCCCGTCGGCAAAGGCCGCGTCGAGCAGGTGCACCTCGATGATCTCACGCGTGGCGTCGCAGCCGCGATAATCGAGCAGCACCAGCGCCCCGTAATCGTCGGCCATCGCGCGCAGCATGCCCAGCAGAACCGGCCCAAATCGCAGCCCCGCGCCATCTGCGCGCGCCATCTCCACGAGAAACACCCCCGCGCCCTGCATGTAAAGGCTGATGGCGGGCAGGTCGAGCTCGGACATGGCGAGCCGCGCCCGGTCGGGCAGGTCCTCGAGCGATTCGAGGAACTCGGCGAAGTCCACCCCGCCGAAGCGCAACAGCCGCCGGATCGCCTCGGACCGGGGCTGCGCCACGAGATAGGTGCCGAGATCCTCCAGCAGGTCGGCGGACGACCGTGAAAACCGTGCCGCGACCGCCTCGACCAGGCGCGCCGTCACCCCCGGCTCGCACGGCATCAGCGGCTCGAACGCGGACTCGTCGATCCCGAGGCGCGCCATCACCTCTTCCCACACGGGAACGCCGTAGCTGTCCCTGACGAAACACGCGATCGCGCGGTTGATCAGCCCGTTCATGGCCCTCTCCTTGCCGGTGCGCGCAGTCTGGCAACCAGAGTTTAACATTCCCTGAACGCGCGCCGCTTGTCAGCGCACCGGGGGCCTGCTACCACCGCCGCCATCCGTTGGGGTGCCCTGCAAGGGGCTGAGAGGCTGCGCCAACCCATCGAACCTGACCCGGCTCGCACCGGCGGAGGGAACGGAGACGCGCTCAAGCGGCCTGCCCTGTCCCCCGCCCAACCAAAGGACCGGCCATGCAAGCCGCCACGCCGCCCGCACTCCTCATCGACGGCACCGCCACGATCGGCGGCGCGCCGCTCTTCGGTCCGCTTCGGCTCGAGGCGGCGGCGGGGCGGATCACCTGCCTTCTCGGCCCCTCCGGCATCGGCAAGACCACGCTCCTGCGGCTGGTCGCGGGGACCGACGAGGTGACGCGCTTCGACGGGACCATCACCGCCTCCGACGGCGCGCCGGTCACCGGGCGCGTGGCGCTCATGGCGCAGGGGGCCGATCTCTTGCCCTGGCTCGACGTGACCGGCAATGTCACCCTCGGCGCGCGGCTGCGCGGCACCCGCGCCGATCCCGCCCGCACCCGTGACATCCTCGCCCGCACCGGGCTGTCAGAGCACGCGCACAAACGGCCCCACGCCCTCTCCGGCGGGCAGCGGCAGCGCGTTGCGCTCGCGCGCACGCTGATGGAGGACCGCCCCCTCGTGCTGCTCGACGAGCCGTTTTCGGCGCTCGACGCGGGCACCCGCGCGCAGATGCAGGAGCTGGGCGCACGGCACCTCTCGGGGCGCACGGTGCTGCTCGTCACCCATGACCCGGGCGAGGCCGCCCGCCTCGGCCATGCCATCCACATCCTCGGGGCGGACGGGCTCGAGACTGTCGCGCCCCCCGCGGCGCCCGTGCCCCGGCCCGTGGACGATGCCGGGACGCTCGAAGTGCAGGGCCGCCTGCTCGCCCGGCTGCGCGAGCAGGGTGCGGCGGCATGAGCAGGCTCATCCCCATCGCCGCCTCCACCGCGCTGGCGCTCGCGCTGTGGCAGGCGCTTGTCACGCTCACGGGTCTGCCGCCCTTCATCCTGCCGGGGCCGGGCCGCGTGGCCGAGGCGCTGTGGCACAGCCGCGCGCTGATCGCCGGGCACGCGGGCGTCACCATCGCCGAGGTGCTGATCGGGCTGGCGCTGGGGGCGATATTGGGCGGGCTCTCGGCCATCGGCCTCGCCGCCTCGCCGCTCGCACGCGGGCTGATCCGCCCGATGATGGTGTTCTCCCAGGCGATCCCGGTCTTCGCCCTCGCCCCCATCCTGACGCTGTGGCTGGGCTACGGGCTGTGGTCCAAGATCGCCATGGCGCTGCTGATCATCTACTTCCCGGTCACCTCGTCGTTTTTCGACGCGCTGATGCGCACCCCGCAGCCCTGGCTCGACCTCGGGCGCGTGATGGGGGGCTCGCCCGCGCGGTTGATGTGGCATATCCGCGTGCCCGCCGCGCTGCCGGGCTTTGCCTCCGGCCTGCGCCTCGCCGCCGTCTACGCCCCCATCGGGGCGATCATCGGCGAATGGGTGGGGGCCTCCAAGGGGCTTGGCTACCTCATGCTGCTGGCCAATGGCCGCGCCAAGATCGACCTCATGTTCGCCGCCCTCATCGTGCTGGCGGTGTTCACCCTTCTGCTGCACCGCGCCGTGGACGCGGCGTGCCGGAGGTGGCTGGATGGGACGGCGGCGGGCTGATCCCCGGCCCTGTGCGCATCATGGCGAAGCCATGAGGCCGAGGATGTCGAGGGCCCATTTTGCCGGATGCTTCAACTTGCACCCACGGCAGCAATGCGTAGCAAGCTTAGAAACAATCGAACAAGCTGCTTCAGGCGGGAATTAGTAGATTCTTAAAACCTCAACAAATCAAGGTTGATCGGCCAGCAGATTGACTCTGGTCAAGTGTGATCACGACGGAAGCATGTATCCTGAATGTGCGCGGTTTCTTGCACCCCAAGGATGCTCGGAAAATGAAACACTTCAAAAAAATTGGTCTATCAGTCGGCGCTGTGTTTTGGGCAGTTTGCGTGAACGCCCAGCAGCTTGACCCGCATTTTGTATACGAACAGAACTGCGCAGCTTGTCACGCGCCGCATGCCGGAGAGTTTGTCGCTGAGAAGTTGGCCATAACTAATATCGGCCTTGTTGGAAAAATTTCGGATCGCCTTGTCCGTGATTTTCTGGAGGCAGGTCACGGCAAGCTATCAGACGAAGAAATCGACGTTCTGATTGAGCAGTTCGAGTTTATTCACGATTCTGGCGCCCTGTTCAGAAACAAGTGCGTTATTTGCCATGACAATGCTGCCAAGTTTGCGCGCATCAAGTTGATTTTGCGCGACGATGTACTGACCGGTCGTTACTCGAATAGAGACGTCGCAGAGTTCCTACTGAATCACGGGCGACTTGATGAGTCTGAGGCTCAAAAGATGGTCGAGGTTCTTACGCGCCAGCTTTTGGTAAAGTAATCGAACTAGGAGCTTGCTTACCCATCGGTTCCGACGTTTTTGCGCTTTCTAATGATAGACCGCTACTCACAGCAGGACTTGCCCTCTTGGATCGGTGCGCGCCGAAAAGGTGCATATAGTAAAGCGGCCCAAGTCTCCCGAAAAACCGTCAGGAGCCTCTTGCCGTCAGGGGCACGCCTTCCGGGGCGGTTGCCCCTTTTTCACCGATCCGCACCGCGACAGGCAGACGCCCCGATCTGCTCCCTTCTTCTTGGCCCAAGTACCCGTCCCCCGACCGGCCCCCACGCACCGCCGGAATACCGACGCAATACCGACGTGTTACCGACGCCACTTTCACCCCCTCCTCAGAAATCCGTCGGTGCCCCGCCCTCGGCCTTGCGCCGTTCCACGAAGGCCGCCAGTTCCTCGCGGATACCCTCGTCCATCGGCGGCGCCTCGAAGCCCGCGATGATGTCCTGGAACACCTGGTGCGCGCGCGCGGTCGTCCATACGCCCCCCGCCGCCTCCCACGCCTCGTAATTGCGCCAGTCGCTCAGGAACGGCGCGTAAAAGGCCGTGGTATAGCGGTCCTGCGTGTGCTGGATGCCAAAGAAGTGGCCCTGTCCGCCGACCTCGCGGATCGCGTCGATGGCGATCTCGTCCGGCCCCGTGGCGGTTAGCATCGGGTCCATATACCGCTGGATATGCTGCAAAATCTCGCAATCCATGACGAATTTCTCAGGGGACGCGATCAACCCCCCCTCCAGCCATCCAGCCGCGTGATAGACCATGTTGGCCCCCGCCTGCACCGCCGACCACAGGCTGTTGGAGGTCTCCCATATCGCCTGCCCGTCGGGCACGTTGGCCGCGCAAACGCCCGAGGCCCGCATCGGCAGCTTGTAGAACCGCGCCAGTTGCCCGGTCATCTGCGTCGCACGCATGTATTCCGGCGTCCCGAACGCGGGCGCGCCGGATTTCATGTCCACGTTGGAGGTAAACGTGCCAATCGCACAGGGCGCGCCGGGCCGGATCACCTGCGCCAGAACCACCGCGCACAGCGCCTCCGCCAGCGATTGCGCCACCGCTCCCGCCATCGTCACCGGCGCCATCGCCCCGGCCAGGGTAAAGGGCGTCACCACCAGCCCCTGCCCGCGCCGCGCCAGCCGCATCCAGCCGTCGAGCATCGGGTAGTCGTGCTTCAACGGCGAGGTGGAGTTGATGTTGGTATACATGTGCGGGCTGGCCTCGAATTCCTCGTGGCTGAGGCCGCCCGCGATGCGCACCATCTCCATCACATCCTCGACCCGCTCTTTCCCGAGGCAATAGGCATGCGCCACCTTGTCGGTCAGCGTCAGCTTGTCATAGAGCACGTCGAGGTGCCGGACGCTCGCGTGGATGTCCTGCGGCTCCACCGGGTAGCCGCCGACGAAATGGATGCAGTTGAAATACTGGCTGAGTTTCAACAGGTTCTGGCACATCTCGCGGGTGCCCGTCACCTTGCGCCCGATCTTCATGTCCCAGTAACTCGGCGGCGAGGAGACGTTGCCGAAGTTCAGGTGATTGCCACCGATGGTCAACCGCCGGTCGGGGTTTCGCGGCGTGATGGTCCAGCTCTCCGGCGCTTTCCCGATCATCTCCATCACGAAATCGCGGCCCATGCGGACGTTCTCGCCATTGATCTTGCAGCCACCCGAGGCGCGCAGGATCTTCACCGCCTCGGGGTTGAGAAACTCGATCCCGATCTCTTCGAGAATGCGCATCGCACCGTCATGGATCGCCTTCACGCCCTCGGGTCCGAGCGGCTCGGTCGGCCGGTCGATGTTCAACGGCGGGTTCCACGGCATCTGCTCGATCACCGCGCCGCCGCGCCGCGCGGCATTGCCCGCGCGGCCGCCACCGCGCTTCCTGCGTTTGAGATCCTCGGCCATCTTCGCGCCCTCCCGGTGCTCGTCTTCCATAACGAAACACCGCGCGCGCACAGCCCACATGCCGCTTTGCGACGAAACCTGTCGTTTTCACTCTTTCAGGCGACGGCCATCCGTCGGCGGCCCGTGTGCCAGAGATAGACGGCGAGGCTCACCACCACCACCGCGCCCCCCGCCAGCATCATGGGCGTGGGCTCCTCCCCCACGCCCAGCCACACCCAGAGCGGGCCGAGCACCGTCTCCAGCAGCAGCAGAAGGCTTACGTTCGAGGCGTGAGTGTAGCGCGAGGCAAGCGAGAGCGAGAAGAACGACACCGGCAGGATCACCAGCCCGCAAACCGCGATCGCCCAGACCACACCGTCGGTCATCGCCACAGGCCCGGTGATCGCGGTGCCCGTCACGCCCGCGAGCGCCGCGCCCAGCCCGATCAACAGCGGGATCGGCAGGTCGGGGCGCGCCCGCAGAATCACGAAATTCAGCGCCAGCACCATCGCCACCCCGAGCCCCGCAATCGCCCCCAACAGCGCGTCGGAGGTCAGCGTCACCGCCCCCTCGCCGCCGAACACCGCCAGCGCGATGCCACCCAGCACCACCACGATCGTCACCCATGTCGCGCGGCGCGTCGGCTCGCCGATGATGATCCGGGCGAACAGCGCGGCAAAGACCGGCACCGTCGCCACCGCCAAGAGCATCACCGCCACCGGCGCGTGCGCGATGCCGAGGCTGAACAGCGTTGCGTTGACATACTGGCAGGCCACGATGGCAAGGCCGAAACCGGTCGCCACAAGCGCCAGGTCGCGGCCCCGGCGGCGCGACGTCAGCGCCCAGAGGGCCACCATCACCGCCCCCATCAAGAGGCCGCGCCAGCCCACCATCTGATAGCCGCCCATGCCCGACAGCCGCATGAATAGCGCGTCGGGCGTGAGCACCAGCGCGCCGAAGGTGGCGAGAAACAGGCCAAACAGCGGGTGTCGCGTCATGCCAGAAGCCACTCCGGCAGGTGGCCGATATCTGGCAGCACCGCGTCGGCGAACGGGGCAAGGTCGGCCTCCACGGCCGTGCCGGTCAGCACGCCCACGCATACCATCCCCGCCGCGCGGCCCGCGATCAGGTCATGGGTGCTATCGCCCACCATTACCACCCGGCCGGGCGCGACCGAGACTGCCCGCGCGAAGGCCAGGAGCGGCCCTGGCGCGGGCTTGGCCCCGTGACCGGAATCAAAGCCCGCGATGAAATCGAACCGCTCCAGCACCCCTACGGTGCCCAGATGCGCGCGCGCGCCATACTCGGTATCGTTGGTCACCACGCCCAGCCGCAGCCCGCGGGCGCGCAACCCGTCGAGGTAAGGGGCCAGAGGCACGGCAGGGGCCAGCGGCGCCTCGGCGGCGCTCAGCATCAGGTGGATCTCGATCTTGTCCACGTCCCTGTCGTGCAGCGCCCCGGCCAGGCATTCTGCGGCCTCGCGGTTGGTACCTGCGATAATCGGGCTTGTCGGCAAGAATCGCGCCGCCGCCAGGTCGTAATGCGCGGCCTCGGCCAACCGCGCCATCGCCACTGCCTCGCCACCTGCAAGGTCGCGGATCACCTGCCCCGCCCACGTGCTCCACGTGGCGTGGAAATCGAAGAGCGTGCCGTCCTTGTCGAACAGGATTGCGTCGGCGCGGCTCATGTCCAGTTCATCTCCGCCCCGCCGGGCAGGGCCGCGCGCGCGCGCATCGGCACGTCATAACCCAAACCTTGCGCGTCACAGAACGCCGTGACCCATGCGTCGTCCATCGCCAGGAAATCAAGCACCGCGCCCAGGAACTCGGGATCGGCGGCACGCGCGCGCAAATCGTCCTCCGAGGCCCCCGTGGCCCCGAGGAAAACCGGCAACAGATCATCATGGCCCGCGAGCCAGCCCAAGGCCCCGAGCGCGACGGTCTCGGCGAAATCCTGCGTCATGTTCATTTAAGTTAATTCCCGGAAAGGTTTTCTTAACCACTCGGCGCGATAGTGGCCCAAAGGTAAACGCTTAGAGCGAAGGCGCAACCGCAATGTCGGGCACGGTTCTCATTGTAGACAATATGGCCACCAACAGGATCGTGTTGAAGGTCAAGCTCGCGCCCACCCCCAACCGGGTCGTGCAGGCGGCCACCCCGCGCGAGGCGCTGCGCATCGCAGCGAAGGACGCGCCGGACCTGATCCTCGCCAATACCCACCTTGATGGGCAGAGTGCCGAGCCGTTCCTGCGCGCGCTGCGCCGCGTCGAAAGGCTGGCGCATGTGCCGGTGCTGATGATGCAGGATACCGAATGCGCCGCCGAGCGGCAGGCCATGCTTCGCGCGGGCGCCGACGACATCCTCGCCAAGCCGGTCCCCGAGGCGCTGCTGCTCGCGAGGCTGCGCAACCTGTTGCGCAGCCACCACGCCGAAACCGAGATCGCCGCGCAGGCGGGCGATGCCGCCGGTTTCGCCGAAGCGCGGGCGGAAATCGTCCTGCCGGGGCGCGTCGCCATCTGCGGCGCGGACCGCGCCGCGACCCGCGCGCTGCGCAGCCTGCTCGCCGATCGCACACCGCACCGCCTGACCTGCATAGCCCCCGAGAGCACCACCCCGCCAGGACCGCAGGACGTACATCTCCTACGCATCGCCAACGGTCAGGCCGAGGCCGGACTGCGCCTGCTGGCGGATATCAAGGCCGCGCGCGACACCTGTCGGTGCCCCGTCCTCGTGCTGCTCGACCGCGCGGCAGCCCCGCTCGCCGTAACACTGCTCGACATGGGGGCCGACGATGTGCTCCTCGCCCCCGCCGACGGCGGGGAACTGGCCCTGCGCATCGCCCGCCAGATCGACCGGAAGCGCCGGATCGAGGTGCTGCGCGGCAAGCTGCGCTCCGGCATGGCCGCGGCGGTTCGTGACCCCCTCACCGGCGCCTACAATCGCCGCCATGCCTTGCCCTGGCTCGAACGCCAGCTCGCGCAGACCACGATCGGGCGCAAGAGCCTCGCGGTGATGCTGGCCGATCTCGATTTCTTCAAGCGGGTCAACGACCGCCACGGCCATGCCGCGGGCGACGCGGTACTCTGCGCCGTGACCGAGCGGCTTGGCGCGCATCTACGCGAGGGTGATCTGCTGGCGCGCATCGGCGGCGAGGAATTCCTGGTCGCGCTGCCGGACGCCACGCCCGGACGCGCCCGCCGCGTAGCCGAGCGCCTGTGTGACGCGATCCGTGCCACGCCCATGGCCGTACCGGGCCAGTCCGCGCCGATCCCGGTCACGCTCAGCATCGGCGTCACCCTCGTGCAAAGCGGTCCCGGCAATCCTGCTCCCGACATGCAGACCGTCCTGGACGAGGCCGACCGCGCGCTCTACGCCGCCAAGGCGCAGGGCCGCAATCAGGCCAGCTTCTGCGCCCGCTCGGCGGCCTGACCGGGGTGCCCGCGAAAAGCACGCGGCGTCTCACCCCACATTGCCACGAACGCGCGAGTAAAGGCGCTGCGGCTCTGAAACCCCACCGCGCGCGCCACCTGTTCCACCGGTGCCCGCCGCTCGGTCAGCATCTGCGCCGCCCGCGCCAGCCGCAGGTCGCGCAACAGCGTCATCGCCCCCTGCCCATAGGCCGCCCGGAAACGCGCGGCAAAGCGCGACCGGCTCATCCCCGCCACCCCCGCGAGACTGTCGAGCGTGTGGGGCGCGCCAGGCTCGTCGAGCATCGCACGCAAGCCGCGCCACAGCCCCGGATCGGCCAGCGCCGCGAGCCAGGTGACTGCCGGATCGCCCGCCTCCAGCCGCACGCGCAGCATCTCGATCAGGCATTGCAGCAACAGCGCACGGACCATCGCCCGCTGCCCGGGCCGGACGCTCCCCATTTCGGCCACCAGCGCCGCCATCGCCTGCGACGCCACCGGGCTCGCCGTCACATCGAGATCGAGCGGCGCGCGCAACAGGTCGATCAACCCGTGCGTGCCGCGCAGCCCCACCGAGATCGTGGAGCAAAGCACCACCATCACCCCCGCCCCCGCGCCGCGTGCGACATGCGCCTCAAGGTCGAGCCCCGCCGGGTGGCAGGCGGGCAGCCCCGTCTGACCGCCGCCGCGATGGGCGAGCGAATGGGTGCGGCTCGCCGGTACCAGCACCAGCCGCCCGGGCGCCAGATCGAGCGGCGCGCCGCCCTGCACCGACAGCACGCCCCGCCCGCCCAGCACGTAGTGCAGCGTGGCGCGCGGGGTGCGGCCCAACCCCATGCTACACGCGCCCTCCAGCGCGCAGATG
Source organism: Roseovarius sp. A46 (assembly GCF_004126395.1). NCBI lineage: Bacteria > Pseudomonadati > Pseudomonadota > Alphaproteobacteria > Rhodobacterales > Roseobacteraceae > Roseovarius > Roseovarius sp. A46. Next base: position 41,569 of record NZ_PVWS01000017.1, read on the forward strand.
GCAAAGGGCTCGGCGCTGATCTCCAGCGCGTCGAGAATCCGGTCGTGGGGGTGCTCCGTCATGGGGCCGATCCTGCCGCAGCGGGACGCGAAAGGCACGAAAAATCGTCCATATGCCACCGATTCAGGACGCAAAGGCACATCACCTCCGGCAGACTACGTCATGTCAAAACCAAGGGAGAGACCTGATGTGCACCTGTCACGATCACGACCATGACCCGAAATTCACCCGCCGCGCCGCGCTCACCGGCACGGCCGCGCTGGCCGCTGCCGCAACCGGCCTCGCCGCCTCTGGCGCGCAGGCGCAGGAGGCCAACCCCTACGCACCGCCCGCCGAGCCGTTCCTGCCGCCCAGCGACATGGTGCTCGACCTCAACCGCGCGGCCCTCGTCGTCACCGATCCGCAAGTCGATTTCCTGTCGCCCGACGGCGTCGCCTGGGGCGCGGTGGGCAAGTCGGTCGAGATGAACAACACCGTCGACAACATCGAACGGCTGTTCAAGGCGGCCAAGGGCGCGGATATCACCGTCGCTGTCTCGCCGCACTACTACTACCCCACCGATCACGGCTGGAAATTCGAGGGTGCACTGGAAAAGCTCATGCACAAGATCAGCATGTTCGACCGCAAGAGCCCGCTTAGCCTCGACGGGTTCGAAGGCTCGGGCGCCGACTACATGCCGCAATACAAGCCCTATATCGAGGACGGCAAGACCATCCAGTGCTCGCCGCACAAGGTCTACGGACCGGAAACCAACGATCTCGCGCTGCAACTGCGCAAGATGGGCGTGGACCAGGTGATCCTAGCGGGCATGTCGGCCAACCTGTGCACCGAGAGCCACATGCGCGAACTGCTCGAACAGGGGTTTGAGGTGGCCGTGGTCTCCGACGGCACGGCGGCGGCGATGCTGCCCGAGGGCGACGGCTATCTCGCCGCGCTGACCAACTTCCGCTTCATGGCCAACGCGCTGTGGACCACCGACGAGGTCGTGGCGATGCTCGGCTGAGCGCGCCCCCGGCCCGCGCCCCCGGGGATGAGGCGGGGCCGCCCGCGCGGGATCACACCCCGCGCGGGCATTTCCTTTTTCAGCGAACCGGCCTATCCCTGCCTCTGACCAGATGGAGGCAAGGCGATGGCACAAACCATGATCGGGGTGATCGGCGGCTCGGGGCTCTACGAGATCGACGGGCTGGGCGACGCCCGCTGGCAAGAGGTCGAAACCCCGTGGGGCCCCCCTTCGGACGCGATCCTCACCGGCACGCTCGACGGGGTGGCGATGGCCTTCCTGCCCCGCCACGGACGGGGCCATGTCCACAGCCCCTCGACGGTGCCCTACCGTGCCAATATCGACGCGTTGAAGCGGCTCGGCGTCACCGACGTGATCTCGGTCTCGGCCTGCGGCTCGTTCCGCGAGGAGATGGCACCGGGCGATTTCGTCCTCCTCGACCAGTATATCGACCGCACCGTCGCGCGCGACGCCTCGTTCTTCGGCACGGGATGCGTCGGCCATGTGAGCCTTGCGCACCCCACCTGCCCACGCCTGTCAGAGGCTTGCGAGACCGCCGCGCGCGACGCAGGCATCACCGTACACTCGGGCGGCACATACCTGGCAATGGAAGGCCCGCAGTTCTCGACCCTGGCGGAATCGAAGATGTATCGCGAGGCCTGGGGCGCGGACGTGATCGGCATGACCGGCATGCCCGAGGCGCGGCTCGCCCGCGAGGCCGAGCTCTGCTACGCCGCCGTCGCCATGATCACCGATTACGACAGCTGGCACCCCGATCACGGCACCGTCGATATCTCCGACATCATCGCCACGCTCGGGGCCAATGCCGACAAGGGCCGCGACCTTGTCCGCCGCTTGCCCGCGCTCTTGGGCGCGGACCGCACGCCCTGCCCCCACGGTTGCGACCGCGCGCTGGAATTCGCCATCCTCACCGCGCCCGACAAACGCGATCCGGCCCTCGTCGCGCGGCTCGACGCGGTGGCGGGGCGGGTGCTCGACTGATCGCGGTCTGCTCAACTCTTCGCGCGCAGCGTGTCACATCACTGGACGCCTGCGCGCGCCGCCCCCATTACAGTCCCATGTCCCGGCTCATCGACAAGCTCACCGACCAGGCATGGCGCCACGACATGGGCCGCCGGTTCGAGGCGCTCGCGGACGAGATTTTCCAGGTGATCCGCTGGGTGCTCATCGTTGGGTTCGCCGATTATCTCGCGCGCGCCCATGACGCCGCGATCCTGACGCTCACCTACTGGGCGCTGTCGGCGCTGCTCTTCGGCTACATCGCCTCGCGCTTCCTGTTGCGGCCAGAGATTCCCTTGCTCGGCAACCCGCCGGGGCACCCGGGCCGCCTCGCGCAGACGGCGCTCAATTTCCTGCTCTGCGTGGGGGTGTTCCTGCTCACCCTCTACGCCATCAGCGATCTGACCGGCGCCATCGCCGCCTATCGCGGCGCGCTCTGAACCCTTGCGCGGCGGCCCGCGCTGCGGCACAAGCGCGGCGACCCACCGGAGAGCCGCCATGCCCAAGCAAAAGACCGTCAGGGACTACATCCGCACCATCGTCGATTTCCCCCACGAGGGGATCCTGTTCCGCGACGTGACCACGCTTTTCGCCGATCCGCGCGGATTTCGCATCGCTATCGACCAGATGCTGCATCCCTATGCCGGGCAGCCCATCGACAAGGTGGCCGGGCTCGAGGCGCGCGGCTTCATCCTCGGCGGCGCCATCGCGCACCAGCTCTCGGTGGGTTTTGTGCCCATCCGCAAGAAGGGCAAGCTGCCCGGCGCGGTGATCTCGGAGGAATACCAACTCGAATACGGCGAGGCGGTGATCGAGGTCCACGACGACGCCATCGCGCCCGGTGAACGGGTGCTCCTGGTGGATGACCTGCTGGCCACGGGCGGCACCGCAGCGGCAGGCATCCGGCTGATCGAGCGCCTTGGGGGAGAGATCACCGGCTGCGCCTTCATCGTCGATCTACCCGATCTCGGCGGGCACGCCCGGCTCGAGGCGATGGGAATGGACGTGCACACGCTCTGCGCCTTCGAGGGAGCATGACGCGCGCGCTCAACCCGCGCTGCGCATCACCCGCGCCGCCAGCCGCAGCGCATGTGCGGGCTCGCGGCTCATCGCGGGCAGCACCGGGTCATAGCCGGCCCGGATAAGCGCACCGATATCGGGCCGCAGCACCACCCGCCCGTCCGCCAACTGCCCCAGCGCCGAGCGGTCGGTGAACGCGCGGTCCGACCACAGCAGGACCGTCTGCGCCACCTGGCTCAGCGCCAGCGTCTCGGCGGGCACGGCGGAGAGGTCTTCGTCCATGCACAAAAAGACAAACGCCGCCCGGATCGCGCCGTCCTTGTCAAAACGGAAGATGCGGTACTGGTTGGCCCCCTCCGCCCCAAGCCGCGCCACCAGCGGCGCGAGGTCCGGCACCAGCCTGTCGAGGTCGGGCACGGCCAGCAATTCCTGCCAGTCGCGAAAGAAGAACATCATCAGGTTCGCGCCCAGTTCCGGGTCGGTCTCGGCCATCTTGTGACCGGCCAGCGCCACCACCGCCTCGACCGCGCCCTTGACCACGCTCAGCGTCGCATCCTCCACGCCAAAGACGACCGGCACGATGGGCCGCCCCCAGCGGGCAAACAGGAACTCCCCGTCCGCACGGGTAAACAGCGCCGCGATCTCGTCGGGTGTCAGGGTGTCGCTCATCGGCCGCCTCCGCAATGCCGCGCCCCTCTAGCAGGACCGATCCACCCCCGCAAACCCCTGCGGTTTCTTCTTGGCCCAAATACCCAAGTCCCGCCACCGGCCACCCGCGTCTCACTTGCCGAAAAGATCGCTCGTTCCTTTCGGCCCCGGCGCCTCAAGCCCCAGATGCCGCCACGCCGCCGCCGCCAGCATCCGCCCGCGCGGTGTGCGCTGGATGAGGCCCTGTTGCAGCAGGAACGGCTCAATCACTTCTTCCAGCGCGTCGCGGCTCTCGCTGAGCGCCGCCGACAGCGTCTCGATCCCCACCGGGCCGCCGCCATACGCCTCCGCGATCAGCCGCAGATAGCGCCGGTCGGCCCCGTCGAGGCCCAGGTGATCCACCCCCAGCCGGGTAAGCGAAGCATCGGCCAGTTCCCGGCTGATCTTGCCGCCGCCCTCGACCACCGCAAAATCCACCACACGGCGCAGCAGACGCCCGGCGATGCGCGGCGTCCCGCGCGCGCGGCGCGCGATCTCGCGAGCGCCCTCGGTCTCTGTGGGGATGTTCAACAGCCGCGCGTTGCGGGTGACGATCTCGTGCAGCTCGTCGATCTCGTAGAATTGCAGCCGCGTGGGGATGCCGAACCGATCGCGCAGCGGCGTGGTCAAGAGGCCCAGCCGCGTCGTCGCCCCGACCAGCGTGAAGGGCTGCAACTCGATCCGCACCGTACGCGCCGCCGGCCCCTCGCCGATCACGAGATCGAGTTCGAAATCCTCCAGCGCGGGGTAGAGCACCTCCTCCACCGCCGGGTTGAGCCGATGAATCTCGTCGATGAAGAGCACGTCGTTGCGCTCGAGATTGGTGAGGATCGCCGCGAGGTCCCCCGCCTTGGCCAGCACCGGCCCCGAGGTCATGCGAAACCCGACGCCCAGTTCGCGCGCCATGATCTGCGCCAGCGTCGTCTTGCCCAGGCCGGGGGGACCGTGAAACAGCGTGTGATCCATCGCCTCGCCCCGTTGCCGCGCCGATTGGATGAACACCGCCAGGTTGGCCCGCGCCTCGCGCTGCCCGATGAATTCCTTGAGCGCGCGGGGACGCAGGCTGCGGTCGCTGTCCTCGGGCAGTTCCTCGGGCCGCAGGGTGGGGTCGGGGTCGGTCATGGATCAGCCCTTCGGTGCCAGCAGCCGCAGCGCGGCGCGGATCAGCGCGGCGGTGTCGGCGTCGCCCGCCTCGCCCGCCGCCTGCGCCACCGCGCCCGCCGCCTCGCCGGGGCCGTACCCAAGGTTGGTCAGCGCCGAGAGCGCCTCGGCCTGCGCGCCCTTGCCCGCCGGTGCGTGGCCGACAGGGTCCGCGGCCGCGACGGCGGGGGCAGCCGCCTCGATCACCTCGCCCATGTCTGGCTTGGGTGGCGGGGCAGTCCCCATCGCCATCACCGTGGGCGCCTTGTCCTTCAACTCGTTGACCAACCGTTGCGCCGTCTTGGCCCCTACCCCCTTGGCCGCGGTAATCGCGTTCCAGTCGCCGATGGCGATGGCCCGACCCACACCCTCGGGCCCCAGCGCGCCGAGGATTGCCAGCGCCGCCTTGGCGCCCACGCCCTGCACGCTCATCAGCAGGCGGTGCCATTCCTTCTCCGCCAGCGTCGGAAAGCCGAATAACTGCAACAGGTCCTCGCGCACCAGGAGGTCAGTATAGAGCGCGGCCATGCCGCCCACGCCCGGCAGCGCCGCGAGCGTGCGCTCGGAGCAATGCACGATATAGCCCACCCCGCGCACGTCGATCAGCACATGGTCGCTCGCGCGGTAATCGATCCGCCCCGCGATGCGCCCGATCATGCCAGCCCCCCGGCCAGTGCGCGCCCGTAATGTGCGTGGCAGATCGCCACCGCCAGCGCGTCCGCCGCGTCGGGCCCCGCCAGGACCACGCCGGGAAGCTGCACGCGCACCATGTGCGCGACCTGCTCCTTGGCGGCATGGCCCACGCCCACCACCGTCTTCTTCACCCGGTTGGGCGAGTATTCCCCCACCGTCAGCCCGTATTGCGCGGGCACCAGCAGCGCCACGCCCCGCGCCTGCCCCAGCTTGAGCGTGCCCGCCCCGTCCTTGTTGACAAAGGTTTGCTCCACCGCCGCCGCCTGCGGATCATAGCGGTGCACGATATCGCCCAGTTGTTCGTAGAGCGACAAGAGCCGCGCGCCCAGATCGTCGCCCACCGAATGGCATACGCCGTTGGCGATGTGGCTCAGGCGACTGCCCTGCACCTCGATCACGCCCCAGCCGAGGTTCCTCAATCCCGGGTCGATGCCCAATACCCGCATGTCTGCCCTGCCTGCTTTGGTTTTCGCCTCAATAGCACGAAACGTGAACGACAACCAAGCACAATGCGCGGGCCGCGACCGCGTCGAGCCTTGCAGGAATTGCATAAGGACTATGCAGAAACCCCAGCTTGTGCGGACCGGTTGCCCCGATTAGCTGCACAATACAAACGGGTTGCCCCGATAGCCCCCCCGTATCAAGGAACGACGCACATGGCACTCATCGACACCCCCCGCGCCCACGCGCACCCCCGCCCCGCCCTCGGCCTGTTCTCTCGCATCGTCGAGGCCGTGATCTCGTGGAACGACCGCCGCGCCACGCGCAAGGCGCTCGCCCAGCTTTCGGATCGCGAGCTTGACGATATCGGCCTGAGCCGCGGCGATATAGACCGGGTCGCCCGCCGCTTCTGAGCGCGCAGGCCACCACAGGATCGCGCGCGCCCCGTGCGGACATGGTCCGCGCGGGGCTTTTTCGTGCCTGTCCGCCCGGCTCAGCGCAGGACCGGTGCCAGGTATCCGGCCACCCAGAGTGTCAGCGTGTCGGGGTGCATGATCATTGCGCCCGCCTGTTCGAGCACATGCCCCTCGGCCAACCGCGCAATCCGCGCCTCGTAGGTGTCTCCACCCAGATGCGCGAGCACGACCGCCTTGAAGAAGACAAAGCCAACCAAGAGGTAGAGAACGCCGCGTAGCGGGATCATCCGTCGGCGGCGGCGCGGCGCGAAAACGATCAGACCGTCTGGCCGAACCTTGCCGACATAGCCTCGTCCAAGCCGGGCGTGCGACTCATCGATCCGGCGCAGGCGGGCGTTGAAGTTCCGAGTGGCATCAGACATCGCCTCAGTCCCGAAGAAACGGCCCCCACCGCGATGTGATTATTGTGCGGTCGAAATGTGGCAATAACTGGGCAGACCCCTCGCTTCGGCCAGATTTCGACATATTTTCAGTGACTTTTAGCCATTGTAAGGGTTGACCAGTCACCAATCTCTTCGTGATGTTCGAGACTGTTTCCAAGCTCTGAATAAACCGCGATTACCTCCGCGGCCTGCTCGTTGAGCAGCCCCGACAGAATCACCCTGCCCCCGGGCGCGAGGGCTTCGGTGATCCTCGGAGCCAGCGCCAGCAGCGGCCCCTTGAGGATATTGGCGAAGATCAGGTCAAAGGGCGCCGCGTCACGCAGCACCGGGTGGTCGAGCCCCTCGGCCTCGACACACGTCACGCGGCCTGTCAGCGCGTTGGCCGCCAGGTTTGCCTCGGCCACCTCCACCGCCACCGCGTCGATATCCGAGGCCAGAATCACGGCGGGCCAGATGCGCGCCGCCGCCATCGCCAGAACGGCGGTGCCACAGCCGAGATCCAGCACCGACTTGCCCTCGAAGCCGTCCGCCGCCATCCGGTCGAGCGCCCGCAGACAGCCAAGCGTGGTGCCGTGATGCCCGGTGCCGAACGCCATCGACGCCTCGATCAGCAGCGGCTCGCATCCCTCCGGCACGCGGTCCGCGTCATGGCTGCCATAAACGAAAAACCGCCCCGCCTCGACCGGGCTCAACTCGCGCCGCACCTTGGCGACCCAGTCGATCTCGGGCAGTTCCGACACGGTAAAGGGACGCGCGCCATGCGCCGCCGCCAGCAGGTCGAGGGCGACGGCATCAGGGGCCTCCTCGAAATAGGCGCCGATCTCCCACAAGCCCGATCCGTCCTCCATCTCGAAGGCACCGACGCCGGTCGGTTCGGGTGTCAGCCTCTCCAGCGCCTCGGCGAGCGCCTCCGCCTGTGATTTGTCGCTGAGCGTGGTGAGCGCGGTATAGGTCTTTGTCATAAGAGATCCGTATAAAGCCTGTTGGTCGAATGAATTTCGTGACACGATACCGCAGGAGCCGCAAGCGGCAGCGGCGCGTATGGTATCGAAGACAGGTCGATGGAACACGCCTGCTTCCGGACAACTAGAGCTCAGATGGAATTCCAATGCCCGCAGCCGTTCTTTTCCTTTTCTATATCCTGGTGGTCTGCACGCCGCTGGCGCTGGCCACGGTGCAGGGCCAGCCACCGCGGGGCGTGTGGGATGAACTGGCCGCTGGCGCCGGCATGGCGGGGCTTGCCATCCTCTTGGTTGAATTTGTGCTGTCGGGGCGTTTCCGGTCGATCTCGGGCAACATCGGGATGGATATCACGATGCGGCTGCACCAGTTGCTGGCACGGTCGGCGGCAGTTCTGATCGTCCTGCATCCGTTTCTCTATCGGGGACAGCAAAGCCTAGATCCCCGCCAGTCGCCGCCGGGCTCAGGCGCGCTGGATTTCGGGTTTGATGGTCTCTGGCTTGGAATCATCGCCTGGCTTCTGCTGGGGGCCCTGATGGTGATGGCGATCGGTCGCGATGCGTTGTACCGCCATGAGCATTGGCGTCTGACGCATGGGGTGATGGCGCTGATCGTGGCAGCCCTGGGCGTACTGCACGCCACGCGGGCCGGGCAATATAGCCGTGAGCCGGTGTTGACCTGGGTCTGGGGCAGTCTGCTCGGCATCGCGGTTCTCTCGTTGCTTTGGGTCTACGTGATCAAGCCGATCTGGAAGCGCGCGCATCTGTGGCAGGTCAGCCGGGTGCGCAAGCTGGCCGACCGGACATGGGAATTGCGGCTTGTGCCAGAGGGGCATGACGGCCTGCGCTATGCCCCCGGGCATTTCGCCTGGATCAGCATCGGGCGCAGCGCTTTTTCGTTGAATGAAAACCCGTTTTCGATCGCCTCGGCGCCCGGCGACGGATCCGAGTTGCGCTTCGTGATCAAGGAACTGGGAGATTTCACCAATCACATTGGGGAAGTCGCGACCGGCACGCGCGCCTATGTGGACGCGCCGTTCGGGGCCCTGACGCTAAAAGGGCATGAGAGCGCCGCAGGCCTGTGCCTGATCGCGGGCGGGGTTGGCATTGCTCCGACGCTGTCACATCTGCGTGCCTTGAACGCAGCAGAGGACCCGCGCCCGCGCCTGCTGATATATGGCAACAGGCATACCGGGCAGATCGTCCATGGCGACGAGCTGAGCCAGATGGCGAGAGACACACCGCTCACGCTTGTGCATGTGCTATCCGACCCTCCAGATGGCTGGACCGGAGAAACCGGTTTTGTCCGCCGGGACCTGCTTGAGCGCTACATTGACGAGAACGCGCGGCAGGCGTGGGTTTTTATCCTGTGCGGTCCGCCGCCGATGCTTCATATGGTCGAAACCGCGCTTTTGGAGATGGGCGTGCCCGCCCGCCATATCCTTTCAGAGCAGTTCAGCTATGACTGACCGAACCAGCCGCCAACGCATCATCCGCGCCTTTTGGACCCTGAATCTCGCTATCGCTGCAGCCGTGATCGCCTTTGCCCTGCGCGGGTACTGGCTCTGACATCATTCTGCGGGTTTCGGCACAAAGCCTGCCAGAATGGTTTCATACCCCGGTTCGGGGTGGCGCGGGATCATCAGCGCCAGCATCAGCGACACCACGGCCATCCCGGCGGCCATCACGAACACCCATGCCGGCGAGACCAGCCACAGATAGCCCAGCGCGGCGGGCAGGAACACAGCGGCGATATGGTTGATGGTAAAGGCCACGGCGGCGGTGGGGGCGATGTCGCCGGGATCGGCGATCTTCTGGAAATAGGTCTTGAGCGCCAGCGCCAGCGAGAACAACACGTGATCCACCACGTAAAGCCCGGCGGCCAGTACCACCCCCCAGCCGAACATGTAGATGCCGCCATAGGCGAGGAATACCAGTGCCAGCCCCACATATTCGAATATCAGCGTATTGCGCTCCCCGTAGCGGAATACCGCCCGGCCCATCAGGGGGGCCGCCACCATGTTGATCACGAGGTTTATCATGAACAGCGCGGTCACCTCGTGCACCTCGAAACCGAACCGCTCGACCATCATGAAGCCTGCGAAGACCACGAATATCTGGCGCCGCGCGCCGGCCATGAATTGCAGTGCGTAATAGAGCCAGTAGCGGCGGCGCAGCACCATCTTCTTGACCTGCGGGTTCGGCGCCTCGAAGCGCGGATAGGCGAGCAGGCAGAACACCGCGACGCAGGCGGTGAACCCGCCCGACACCATGTAGACGAGGTTGTAATTCAGATCGAACGCCCGCCACGTCAGCACGATCAGCACATAGGCCACCAGCGTGGCGCCGGACCCCGCAGCCAGCAACCATCCCAGCATCTGCGGTGCGCGCAGCTTGTCGAGCCATTGCAGTTGCAACGACTGGTTCACCGTCTCGAAATAGTGAAACCCGATCGAGCTGAGCATGGTGATGGTGAGAATCCCGCCCAAGGACGGGAATTGCGCGGTCAGCGCCGTGGCCACCCCCAACAGCAGCAGCGACACCAGGCCCAGCACCTGCTCGTGCATGAACATGATGAGCGCGATCACCCCGATGGCGAAAAAGCCGGGGATTTCCCGCACCGTGTGCAGCCAGCCGATGTCCGAGCCGTCGAACCCGGCCATTTCTATGACGAAATTGTTGAGCAGCGCCGACCATGTGGCAAAGGCCACCGGCATCGCGGCGGCCATGAGGAAGAGCAGCGTCACGGGGCGTCGCCAGACGGGCAGATCCCGCGCCCGGCCAAGGGGGAATTGCGCATTCATGCGCATTCCTTACGCCCAAGTCGCGGCCTTGGCGAGAGGCCGCGCCCTCGTCCGCCCGAAATCTTCAAAGAGACCAGGCGTCATCCCCGGGCTTGACCCGAGGCTCTCCTCTTACCACGGGATCCTCCGGCCAAGCCGGAGGATGACAGCCGCGCCGCCGTCAGCCCGCGCCCTGATCTGCGCTCGTGCCGCTCATGTAATTGGCCATGAAGGTCGGCTCGCCCATCTTGCGCAACAGGTCGAGTTGCAGGTCGAGCCATTCCCAGTGGCCCTCCTCGTCCTGCACGATCCGCTCGAACAGTGCCCGCGTGCCGATATCGTCACTCTCGAACGCCTGCCGCGCGGCCTTGGTATAGAACTCGATGGCCCCGGCTTCCTCTGTCTTGTCGGCCTCGAACAGCGCCTTGAGGCTCTCGGCCTTGTTGGGGGGCTTGGCGGCCTCCAGCTTGGGCACGCCGCCGAGGAACATGATCCGGTCGATGAACGCCCCGGCATGGCCTAGCTCTTCGTGCATCTCCTCGCGCATCTTCACGGCCAGCTTGTCGATGCCCCAATCCTCGAGGGTATGGGCATGCAGCAGATATTGATGCACCGCTGTCAATTCCATCGACAGCGCAGTCTGCAGGTTCTCGATGCTTGTCGTCCGATCGGCCATGAGGCCCTCCTTCGGCCTGTTTTCAGATCCTCCGGTGACCTATTCACGAAACCGCGTTTTGCAACACCGCTCACCGGCGCGATACCGACAGGATACCGACGCGATACCGACACGGGTTTTTCGACCCCCTCAATAGAAACTCTGCGGATCGATATCCACCGCCAGCCGCATCTGCGCGGGCAGCTTCACGGGCGCGAGCCAGCGCGCGATGGCCTCTTGCAGCGGCGCACCCTTGGGCGCCTTGACCAATAGCCGCACCCGGTGCCGTCCCCGGATGCGGGCAATGGGCGCAGGCGCGGGGCCGAACACCTCCGCCCCTGCCGCCCTGAGCGGCGCAGCATTGCGCGCGAGGCCCTGGCCCAGATCGAACGCCGCACGCGCATCCGGCGAGGACAGGATAATCCCCGCCATGCGCCCGTAGGGTGGAACGCCCGCCTGCCGCCGCGCCCCCGCCTCGGCGCGCCAGAATCCCTCCTCGTCACCGCCGAGGATCGCGCGGATCACCGGATGCTCCGGCTGGTGCGTCTGCAACAGGGCAACCCCTTCCCGCTCGGCGCGCCCCGCCCGCCCCGCCACCTGCCGCATGAGCTGAAAGGTGCGCTCGGCGGCGCGCAGGTCGCTGCCCTGAAGCCCAAGGTCGGCGTCGATCACCCCCACCAGCGTCAGCAACGGAAAGTTGTGCCCTTTTGCCACGAGCTGCGTGCCGATAACGATATCCGCCGCCCCTGCCGCGATCTCGGCGATCTGCTCCTTCAAGGCCCGGGCCGAGCCGAAGAGGTCCGACGACAACACCGCGATACGCGCCTCGGGGAAAAGCGCGCCCGCCTCCTCGGCCAGCCGCTCCACCCCCGGCCCCACGGCGGCGAGCCGCCCCTCGGCTCCACAGGACGGGCAGGCCGCGGGGATGGGCGCGCTTTCGCCGCACTGGTGACAGACCAGCCGGTTCTGGAACCGGTGCTCGACCATGCGCGCGTCGCAATGCTCGCAGCCGATCTGGTGCCCGCAGGCCCGGCACACGGTGACCGGCGCATAGCCGCGCCTGTTGAGAAACAGCATCGCCTGCTCCCCCGCTGCCAACCTTGCAGTCACCGCCGCGCGCAAGGTGGGTGACACCCATCGGCTCGCGGGTAACGCCTCGGCGCGCATGTCGATGGCGCGCATCTGTGGCAGCGCCGCCACCCCGAACCGCGCCGCGAGGTCCAGCCGGTCGTATTTCCCGGCCTCGGCATTGGCCCAGCTTTCCAGGGACGGCGTGGCCGAGGCCAGCACCACCCGTGCGTCCCCCATTGAGGCCCGCAGCACGGCCATGTCGCGCGCGTGGTAGAGCACGCCATCCTCCTGCTTGTAGGAGGGGTCGTGCTCTTCATCCACGACGATCAGCCCCAGGTCGCGGAACGGCAGAAACAGCGCCGAGCGCGCCCCCACCACAAGCTGCACGCCGCCCTCGCCGGCCATCTTCCAGATACGCCGCCGCTCGGCCTGCCCCGCGCCCGAATGCCACTCGGCGGGCTTGGCCCCGAACCGCGCCTCCACCCGGTCGATGAATTCCGTGGTCAGCGCGATCTCCGGCAGCAGCACCAGCGCCTGCCGCCCCAGCCGCAGGGTTTCGGCCACCGCGTCCAGGTAAACCTCGGTCTTGCCCGACCCGGTGACCCCGCGCAAAAGCGTGGTGCCATACCCGCCCGCGCGCACACCGTCGCACAGCGCCGCGGCGGCCGCCGCTTGATCCTCGTTCAACGCATGGCCGGGGCGGTCGGGATCGAGCCGTGGATAGGGCGCGTCGCGCGGGGCCTCCGCCTCGATCAGCGCGCCTTGCGCCACCAGCCCCTTTACCACGCCGCCCGAGACCCCCGCCAGATCGCACAGATCGCCCAGACCGAACCCCATGCCGCCATGCTCGCGCAGCACTGCCAGCACGCGGGCGCGCGCATCGGTCATCCGGGCGGGCGTGGCATCGCCGGGGCGATAGACCTTTTGCGCGCCGGGCGGGTCCATCAGCCGCGGCGCGCGCGTGGCCAGCCGCAGCATCGCCGGCAAGGGTGTCAGCGTGTAGGCCGCCGCGCGCTCCAGGAATCCGCGCATCGCCACATCCATCGGCGCGAGGTCGAGCACCCGGTTCACCGCCTTGGCCTTGGCCAGGTCAAAACCGCCCGCGCCCGACCCCCAGACCACGCCCAGCACGCGCCGCGGCCCCAGCGGCACCTCGACGAAATCGCCCGCGTCGCAGCCTCCCTCGGGCGCGAGATAGTCGAGCGTGCCGCCCAATGGCTGCGCGGTCAGCACCGCCACCAACGCCCCTCTCTCGAAATCGCAGCTCTGGCTCACGCGCGACAGGCTCCTCCGGGCCGGGTTTGCGGGGTTTCGGCCTCCCCGTCTATGCGGTAAAGCCGGGGGTGAAACAACCCAAGCCGCCAGAGAGGGCCGCCCCATGAAATTCTTCGTCGATACCGCAGACACCGCCCAGATCGCCGAGCTCAACGATCTCGGCATGGTCGATGGCGTCACCACCAACCCCTCGCTGATCCTCAAATCGGGGCGCGACATCCTCGAAGTGACCAAGGAGATCGCCGACATGGTCGATGGCCCGGTCAGCGCCGAGGTCGTGGCGCTCGAGGCCGACGCCATGATCGCCGAGGGCCGAAAGCTCGCCGCCATCGCCCCGAACATCGCCGTCAAGGTGCCGCTCACCTGGGACGGGCTCCGCGCGTGCAAGGTGCTCTCGGGCGAGGGCAACATGGTCAACGTGACGCTGTGCTTTTCCGCCAATCAGGCGCTGTTGGCGGCCAAGGCGGGGGCGACCTTCATCTCGCCGTTCATCGGGCGGCTCGACGACATCAACCTCGACGGGATGCAGATCATCTCGGACATCCGCCAGATCTATGACAATTACGGGTTCGAGACGCAGATCCTCGCGGCCTCGATCCGCACGGTGAACCACGCCTTTCAGTCGGCAATGATCGGCGCCGACGTGATGACCGCCCCCCCCGCCGTCATCAAGGCGATGGCCGCCCACCCCCTCACCGACAAGGGCCTTGCCGCCTTCATGGCCGACTGGGAAAAGACCGGGCAGAAGATCCTCTGAACCGCCCCCGTCATCCTCGGGTGGGGTCCGAGGATGACACACACGCACAACCGAATACCGCATTTTCTTGCGGCATTCCGCGTCGGCTTCTGCTAGTCTGCCGCAAAACAAGCGAATGAGGCAGCGATGAGCAGCAAGCCCCGCATCGACGATAACCTGCGCGAGCGGATTATCTCCGAGCCGGACGTGATCCTCGATGACACCGAAATGATGCGCGCCCTCATCGCCGCCAACGAGCGCGAGATGGGCACCAACATCGTCGATATGCGCGGCATCGCCATGGACCGGCTCGAGGCGCGGCTCGACCGGCTCGAGGAAACCCACCGCGCGGTGATCGCCGCCGCCTACGAAAACCTCGCCGGCACCAACCAGGTGCACCGTGCCATCCTGCGGATGCTCGACCCGGTCGAGTTCGAGAGCTTCCTGCGCGACCTTGACGGCGAGGTGGCCCATATCCTGCGCGTGGACGCCATGCGGCTGGTGCTCGAATCGGTGCAAAATGACGACGACCCGGCGGTGCGCCGCCTCGGCGACGTGCTGTCGGTGGCCGAGCCGGGCTTCATCCGCGGCTACCTGACCGGCGGGCGCGACGCACCCACGCGGCAGGTCACGCTGCGCCAGCTCGACGAGGGCGACAGCCGCGTCTATGGCCGTACCGCGCAGCATATCCGCTCCGAGGCGTGCCTGCTTCTGGATTTCGGGGCCGACCGGCTGCCGGGGATGCTGGTGATGGGCGCCGAGGACCCGCACCAGTTCAGCCCGCAGCAGGGCAGCGATCTTCTGGCCTTCTTCGCCGGCGTGTTCGAGAGGGTGATGCGCCGCTGGCTGTCGTGATCTCCGCCGCCGCCCGGGCGGCGCTGGCCGATTGGCTGGCCGCCATCAAGGCGCTCGATGGCGCCGCCGAGCACACGATCGACGCCTACGCGCGCGACCTGCGCGCCTTCCTGACCTTCATGACCGGCCATCACGGGCAGGCGCAGGGCCTCGGGGCCCTCGCGCGCATCACCACCGCCGATATGCGCGCCTTCATGGCGCATGAGCGCGCCGCCGGGCTTGGCCCCCGCTCGCTCGCCCGCCGCCTCTCGGCGATCAAGAGCTTCTACCGCTGGCTGTCCGAGCGCGAGGGATTCGAGCCCACCGCGGTGCTCTCGGCGCGCGCGCCCAAATACCTGCGCAAACTGCCCCGCCCACTCTCGGTGGACGCCGCGCGGGATGTGCTCGACACGCTGGAGACGGACGCGCCAAAGCCGTGGATCGCGGCACGCGACACGGCCGTGGTGACGCTGCTCTACGGCTGCGGATTGCGCATTTCCGAGGCGCTGGGGCTCGATGGCGCCGCGCAGCCCCTCGGCGACACGCTGCGCATCACCGGCAAGGGCGGCAAGGAACGGCTGGTGCCGGTGATCGCGCCCGCGCGCGACGCCGTGGCCGCCTACGCGCGGCTCTGCCCGTTCCCGATCACCCATCGCGGCCCGCTGTTTTTCGGAATGCGCGGGCGGCGTCTGGGCGCGCGCGCCGTGCAAAGGGCGATGGCGCAGACCCGCGCGCAACTTGGCCTGCCAGCCTCGGCCACGCCCCACGCGATGCGCCACAGCTTTGCCACTCACCTGCTCAACGCCGGGGGCGATTTGCGCGCGATCCAGGAATTGCTGGGCCACGCGTCGCTATCGACCACAGAGGCCTATACCGGCGTCGACACCGCGCGCCTGATGGAGGTCTACGCCCGCGCCCACCCGCAGGGAGGCGGCTGACCCACGCCCGCCCTCACGCAAGTGTTAGGTTCAATTACAGCCGAGATATGCCACCCTCCGTCCCGGACGCATTGCAAGTCACGTCAGGAAACGGAGTACCACCCCAATGAAACGCCAGCTTTTTGCCGCAGCCACCCTCGCCATCAGCGTCATGCTGGGGCATTCGGCCGCCGCCAGCAACTGCAAGGCCGATGTCGAGGATCCGTTCGATCTCGACGCGGCGGCGATCAACGAGATCTACACCTGCCTCTCGGACAAGATGGCCGAGGGCTATGCCAAGGATGGCAACGAGGTTGCCACCGCTTACCGCGACTGGACGGTGACCGGCACCCGTCCGGCGGTGCAGGGCGCGCATGGCAGCCGCCTGCTGCTGACCTTTGCCAATGACGTGGCCGCCGAGCAATACCTCAAGTTCGCCACCGAGGGCGTGGACATGCCTGCCGGCTCGGTGCTCGCCAAGGAAAGCATCACCATCTCGACCAAGAAGAAGACGGCCCGCCCCGGCCCGCTCTTCATCATGACTAAGGGCGAGGAGGGCGCGGCGCCCGACGC
Organism: Roseovarius sp. A46; assembly: GCF_004126395.1. Classification (NCBI taxonomy): domain Bacteria; kingdom Pseudomonadati; phylum Pseudomonadota; class Alphaproteobacteria; order Rhodobacterales; family Roseobacteraceae; genus Roseovarius; species Roseovarius sp. A46. Next base: position 58,235 of record NZ_PVWS01000017.1, read on the forward strand.
CGGAGACTGGATCTACTCGGCGCTGATGCCCAACGGCAAACCGATGAAGATCAAGCAGAGCTTCTGCCACGATTGCCACGTCTCGTGGGAGGCGCAAGACATGCTGGCCTACCCGGTCGAAGAGGTCCGCGTCTCGAACTGAGCCGCCACGTATCTGCGCATCCGCGCGCCAGCGCACACTATTTCCGGCCCGGCCCCTGAAATGGGGCCGGGTTTCGCTTTGCAAAACCCCGGTGCTTGGGGCATGAAAAAGCCATGACACCTCATCACCGCGGCCTGCTCGTCCACTTGTTCACCGCCACCGGCGCGGTTTTCGCGATGCTCGCGATGCTCGCCGCGATCGACCGCGAATGGGAATTGATGTTCCTGTGGCTCGTGGTCGCCTTTGCCGTCGATGGCATCGACGGGCCGCTGGCGCGCAGGTACCATGTCCAGACCACCGCACCGGAATTCGACGGCGTGCTGCTCGACCTCATCATCGACTACCTCACCTACGTGTTCATTCCGGCCTTCGCGCTGTTCAAGTCCGATCTGCTGCCGGGCTGGACGGGATGGGTGGCGATCATCGTCATCACCTATGCCAGCGCCATGTATTTCGCCGATAGCCGGATGAAGACGCGGGACAATTCCTTTTCCGGCTTCCCTGGCTGCTGGAACATGCTGGTGCTCGTGCTGTTCGCAGTCGAGCCCGCAACCTGGATAATCCTTGCACTCGTGACGGTGCTGGCGGTGGCGATGTTCCTGCCGCTGAAATTCATCCACCCGGTTCGCACCGAACGCTGGCGCTGGCTGTCGCTGCCGATGGCGCTGGCGTGGACGTTTTTCGCGGGCTGGGCGGCCTGGGTACATTTCGACCCCGAAAGCTGGGCACATTGGGGGCTGGTGGTCACCAGCATCTACCTGGTTCTCGTGGGAATCGTGCAACAGATCATTCCGCTGCGCGACGAAATCTGAGGCATAGCGCAGCATCCGTTCGATATTGCAGATCCCCTCTGGCGTCTCCTTCCCCGCCTTGGTGCAGAGCGCGCAACAGCACACTGGCCGATCTTGACCGGCTCCTTCCCACACTCGACCCCAAGGCGGAAATCGTCGCCTATTGCCGAGGGCCCTATTGCATCTACGCCCACCAGGCCGTGGCCCCGTTGCGCAACCGCGGCTTCAACGCGCGGCGCATGGACGGCGGCCTGCCGGAATGGCGCGCGGACGGGCGCGCGATCATGACGGGCGGTCAGTCGCAGACAAAACGCTCCGGCAGGATGCGCGGGGTATCATGCCAACCCGATCAGCAGATGCCTCAGGTTTGATGGATATACGTCCCCGGTGCGTCCGCGAGGGGGGGATAGCCCTGATGACTGCCGGGCGCGGGTACCGCGCCACTGCTGTGGCGCATCAGCCAACGCCCCCATTCCGGCCACCACGAGCCCGCCACCGGATCATGTGCCGCCAGCCATGTGTCGGGGTCGCGGTAATGCGCCCCGGCAGGCCTGTGGCCGATCCGGTAATGCCGTCCCCTGTGCCCCGGCTCAGACAGGATGCCACCGTTATGGCCGCCCTTGGTGAGCAGGAAATGCAGGTCGCAATCGGTGAACAGCGCGGTCTTGTAGACCGACCGCCACGGCGCGATGTGGTCGGTCTCGGTGCCCACGACAAAGACCGGCACGGAAATGTCCTTGAGCGCGATCACCCGCCCCTCGACTGCAAAGCGCCCCGCCGAGATGCGGTTCTCCAGAAAGATACCGCGAAGGTACTCCGAATGCATCCTTGCGGGCATCCGCGTCGTGTCGTTGACCCAGACGGTGACATCGGTGGGCAGGTCCGGCTCGCCCAGGAAATAGCGGCGCACGGCGCGCGACCAGATCAGGTCCTCCGACCGGATGGCGGCGAAGGCACCCGACATCTGCGGCCGGTCCAGATAGCCCTGCGACCACATCAAGTCCTCCAGAAAGGCCACCTGGCTCTCGTCGAGAAACAGCAGCAACTCACCCGCCTCGACGAAGTCCACCTGCGCGGCCATCAGCGTGACAGAGGCGAGGCGGTCGTCACAATCGCGCGCCATCGCCGCCGCCGCGATGGCCAGTAGCGTGCCACCGAGGCAATAGCCGTTGGCGTGCACCTTTTGGCCCGGCACGATGTCGTTGATCACGTCGAGCGCCTGCATGATCCCCTGCGTGCGGTAATCCTCCAGCGACAGCTCAGCGTGCTCGGCCCCCGGGTTGCGCCAAGAGATGCAGAACACTGTGTGCCCCTGCCCCACCAGCCAGCGAATAAAGGAATTCTCGGGCGAAAGATCGAGGATGTAGTATTTCATGATCCACGCCGGCACGATAAGCACCGGCTCGGCCTGCACCTCCGCGGTGGTGGGCGAATACTGGATCAGCTCCATCAGCTCGTTGCGCCACACCACCTTGCCCGGTGTCGCGGCCAGCACCTTGCCGAGCGCGAATTCCTCGGGCAGGGCGCGATGCTCCTGCGCGAGAATGTGGCAGGCGTCATCGGCATAATGCGCGGCCCCCTCGAGCAGGTTGCGCCCGCCGGTGGCCTGCGTCTTCTCGATGATCTCGGGATTGCCAAGCGGGAAGTTCGACGGCGACACGCTGTCAAGAAGCTGCCGCATGGTGAAGCCGGTCCGGTCCGCGTTCTGCTTGCGCAATCCGCGCAGGTTCGAGGTGGCCGCCTCCCACCAGTCCTGCGTGGCGAGAAACCCCTGCTGCCAGAGCGCGAAGGGCGCCCTGTCCCAGCCCTCATGCGTCCAGCGCGTGTCGTAGCGCCCCGGTGCAAAGGGCTTGTCCGGTGCCTTCCCGGTCATCTGCGCGGCGGCGTATTGCGCCAGCTTCATCCCGTTTGCCTGCGCCCGCTCCGCCAGTTCCAGTTGCCGCCCCGGCGCGCGGGCGAGGTGCATGGCCCAATCGCTCCACGCGTCGATCATCGCGTGGGGCGACAGCCCGGCGGTAAACCGCGCGAGGCTGGCCATCGTGGCGCGGTCGAGCGCGGCATGCAGGTGCGGCTCCGCCTGGTCGGGGCGCGCGCCTTCGGCTGGCGCGGGCACCTGCGGAACCTCGGCAGGCGGAGTCAGAGCGTCCTGCGGCGCGTCCTCGCGGGTCTTGCGGCGGGCGGGCGTGCGGGTCATGCGGAACTCTCCTTTGCGGTCAGCGGGGAGGCAACGACAGGCCACACCCGCGCGTCCGAGTATCGCTGTCATGGGAGGGGATGACACTGACTTGTGTCAATTCCCTGCAAGGGCCAGGTCATGTATCGTCGCCGCGCGGACCGGCCCACCGGTCCGCCACCGAATCCGGGGATCACCATGCACGACAGGACAACCGAAAGCGCGCTCGAAGCACTCGGCGGGACGCCCGCGGGGCTGAGCGGCGACGAGGCCGCCCGCCGTCTCGCCCGCCACGGCCCGAATCGCCTGCCAGATCCCCCCGGACGCGGTCCGCTGCTGCGCCTGCTCGCGCAGTTCCACAACGTGCTGATCTACGTGCTGATCGGCGCGGCGGCGGTCACGGCGGCGCTGGGACACTGGGTGGATACCGGGGTGATTCTCGCGGTGGTGGTCGTCAACGCGGTGATCGGCTTCGTGCAGGAGGGCCGCGCCGAACAGGCGATGGCCGCGATCCGCGAAATGCTCGCCCCGCGCGCAGCGGTGCTGCGCGACAGCCACCGCATCACGGTCGAGGCAAGCGATCTGGTGCCCGGCGACATCGTGCTCGTGGAGGCAGGCGATCTCGTTCCCGCCGACTTGCGCCTGATCCGCGCCAACGGGCTCAAGGCGGGCGAGGCGATCCTCACCGGCGAGTCGGTGCCGGTGGACAAGGGCTGCGCGCCGGTCGACACCGACGCCCCGCTCGGCGACCGCGCCTCGATGCTCTTTTCCGGCACGCTCGTCGCGGCGGGCACCGGGCACGGCGTGATCAGCGAGACGGGCGGCGACACGCAGATCGGACGCATCAGCGGCATGCTGGGCAAGGTCGAGGTGCTGACCACCCCGCTCGTGGAGCAGATAGACCGCTTCGCGCGCTGGCTCACCATGTTCATCCTAATCGTCGCGGGCACGCTGCTGGCCTATGGCTATTTCGTTGGCCACTTGGGTTTTGCCGATCTGTTCATGGCGGTGGTGGGCTTGTCTGTCGCGGCCATCCCCGAGGGCCTGCCGGCGGTGCTCACCGTCACGCTCGCCGTCGGCGTGCAGGCCATGGCAAGGCGCAACGCCATCGTCCGCCGCCTGCCCGCGATCGAGACGCTTGGGGCGGTTTCGGTGATCTGCACAGACAAAACCGGCACACTCACCCGCAACGAGATGATGGCCGCGACGCTCGCCACGACCGGGCGCGTTCACAAGATGACCGGCGAGGGCTATGCCCCCGTGGGCACTTTCGACATCGACGGCGAGACGCGTGCCACCCTTGAGGAGGCCGCGCGCGTGGCGGGGCTGTGCAATGACGCGGTGCTGCACGGTCCAGAGGGGGGCTGGCGCGTGGAGGGCGATCCGATGGAGGGGGCCTTGCGCGCGCTCGCGGGCAAGATCACCGGCGAGGGAACCACGCCCTTCGGCGGCTGGGCGCGGCGCGACGCCATCCCCTTCGACGCAGCGCACCGCTACATGGCAACGCTCGACCATGACGGGGCGGGGCGCGCTTGCATCCACGTCAAGGGCGCGCCCGAGGCGGTCCTCGCGCTCTGCAGTACTCAGCGCACGGAGGATGGCGGCACGGCCCCGCTCGACACAGAGAATTGGCACGAAACGGTCGAGACGCTCGCCGCCGACGGGCAGCGGGTGATCGCGGTGGCCACGCGCGCAGCCGAGGCGGGGCAGGACGCGCTCCGCCCCTGCGATCTCGACGGGCATCTCACCCTCGTCGCGCTCGTTGGCCTGATCGACCCGCCCCGCCCCGAGGCCATCGCGGCGGTGGCCGAATGCCGCGCCGCGGGCATCCGCGTGAAGATGATCACCGGCGATCACGCCGCCACCGCCCGCGCCATCGCCGCGCAGGTCGGGCTGCAAAATCACGACCGCGTACTCACCGGTGCCGATCTCGAGGCGATGGATGATGCCGCCCTCGCTGACGCGGCGACGCAGACCGACATCTTCGCGCGCACCTCTCCGGCGGACAAGCTGCGGCTGGTGACCGCGCTGCAATCGCGCGGTCTCACCGTGGCGATGACCGGCGACGGGGTCAACGACGCCCCCGCGCTCAAGCGCGCGGACGCGGGCATCGCCATGGGGCTCAAGGGCAGCGCAGCGGCCAAGGAGGCGGCCGAACTGGTGCTGGCCGACGACAATTTCGCCTCGATCGCGGCGGCGGTGCGCGAGGGGCGAACCGTCTACGACAACATCAAGAAGGTCATAAGCTGGACCCTGCCCACCAACGCGGGCGAGGCTATGACCATCATCACCGCGCTCTTCGCTGGCATGGCGCTACCAATCACGGCGGTGCAAATCCTGTGGATCAACCTGGTCACAGCCGTCACGCTGGGTCTCGCGCTGGCCTTCGAGCCGTCCGAGCCGGGCACCATGCTCCGCCCGCCACGCCCGCGCGATGAGCCGCTCCTGACCGGCGGGCTGGTCTGGCACATCGTGCTAGTATCAGCGCTGTTCCTCGCGGCGGTGTTCGGGATGTATTTCCACGCCATCGACAAGGGCTACCCTTCGGCGCTGGCCCAAACCATGGCGATGAACACGCTCGTCGTGCTGGAGATTTTCCACCTGTTCTTCGTCCGCAACATCCACGGCACCTCGCTTACATGGGCGGCAGCACGGGGCACGAGAACGGTCTGGATCTGCGTCGTGGCAGTGACGGGCGCGCAATGCGCCATCACCTACGTGCCGCCCCTGCACCGGGTTTTCGGAACGGCACCGGTGCCGCTAACCGAGGGGTTGCTGATCATCGGTGTCGGCGTCGTGTTCTTTGTCCTCATCGAGACGGAGAAACAGATGCGCCTCGCCTTTCGCCAGCGCCCGCGTGTTGGCTGAGCCACCGCCGAGACGCGCGCAGCCCCAGTCAGCTCATGCCGAGCGCTTCCTTGTACATCTCCAGCACCGCCTCTTCCTCGGCGATATCGTCCCGGTCGCGCTTGCGCAGCGCGATCACCTTGCGCATCACCTTGGTGTCGTAGCCGCGCGCCTTGGCTTCGGCCATCACCTCCTTCTGCTGGTCGGCGATGTCCTTCTTCTCGGCCTCCAGCCGCTCGAAACGCTCGATGAACTGGCGTAACTCGTCTGCGGTGACGCGATGGGCGGCGTCGGACGTCATGTCGTTCATGAAAGGCCTCCGGTCTGGGTCAGGCCGCCTGACTATCGCCGCCGCGCGCCCCGCGCAAGCGCGATCACGCCCGCGCCCCTTGCGCAGAGTGCCGCTTTGGCCTAACCGCGGACGGCAACACGCGAAACCGACGGAGGGCGCACGATGGAAATGCTGGTCTGGGGCGGCGCGGCGGTCTCTCTCGCTGGGCTCGCGGGGCTCGTCTGGTGCATTCTCAAGGTTTGGCGGCTGCGCCGCGCGGGGCTATCGGACGCCGAGATGCGCACCGCGGTGCAGGCGGTGTTGCCGATCAATCTCGCGGCGCTGTTCCTGTCGGTCATCGGGCTGATGCTGGTGGTGGTGGGCATCATGCTCGGCTGATCGCGGCGGCGCGGCGGAAATACCCCTGCCCTTCGCGCACCCGCGCCGCGATACCCGGCTGCGGCGCCCACAGCGCCTCCGACATCGGCGCCAACGCCTTCATGTCGCGCAGCACCGCCAGCATCCCGCGATCATCGGCGGCAAAGAGCGGCCCGCCCCGGTCGCGCGCCATGCCCGGCGCAGCGGTAGCCAGCAGATCGACATCGCCAGAACGCCCCAGCACGCCGTCTGCCAGCATCCGCTCGGCCATGTTGACCAGCGCGGCGTGCAGCGCTTCCGCCGCGCCCACGCCCTGCGGCAACCCCGCGCCCCCGTCGGCACGCCCCGGGCGCGGACCTTCGGGCGGATATTCGTAGAATCCGCGCCCGACAGCGCGCCCGTGCGCCCCGCGTGCAATCCGCGCGGCGAGCGGCCCCTCCAGCCCCGGCGGTGACATGTCCAACCTCGGTGCCAGCGCCGCCAGCCGCGCCTGCGCCGCGTCGAGCCCCTCGCGATCCATGGCGAGGCACGGCCCCTCTGCAAGGCCCAGCGCGACCGCGCCATGATCCACCTCGTCCGGCCCGAGACCCACGCGCAAAAGCGCCAGCGCCGCGAAATCCAGCGCACCCGACAGCAACCGCCCGGCCCCCGGCCCCGCCGCTGGCAGCCGCGCGCGCACCACGCCCAGCCGCGCCCGCGCCAGCAGCCACGCCAGCGCCGCTACCGCCTCCGCCGCGGCACCCGGCCCGACACCGATCTCGGCAAGCGCCGCATCAGGCGAGAAGCGCAGCCACAACCCGTCGTCCCCGAAACCGGCGCCCGTGTCGAGCGTTACCCGCATCGGGCCCGCAGGGGCCGCGCCCGGCTCCGATTCGATCCACAGGTCGGCGCGCTCCGCCGGGTCTTCTCCCACGAGCGCGACGCCCGCCGCCTCCAGCCGCTCGGTCAGGGCCGCGGGAATCGCGCCCGCGACCCCCACCCGCGCGACCGCACGCGGCGGGGCGGCGCGCATTTCGGGCAGTGCGCGCGCGCGTCCCTCGGCCAGCCGCAGGTGGCGCAGCGCACGGGCCTCGCGGCTTTGCGCGCGCTCAGTGGCGATCACCTCCTCAAAATCGAGCCCCTGCGCCAGCGGCAGAAGCTGCGCCGCCTCGATCGCGCGCAGGATGTCCGCTGCCGCGCCCTCCCCCTCGCCGAGCCGGGCGCGCACGGTGGCGACGGCGCGCTGATAGCCGCGCGGGTCCGACAGGCCGCGCTGCGGGTCGCGCCGCGTGGAATCGGGGTCTGCTTCGGCCAGCCGCAGGGCCAGCGCCCGTGCCGCGGGCTCGACCTGCGCCGTGTCAGCCTCGACGCGATCGAAAAGCGGGCGCAGGCGCGTCTCATCCGCACGCACCGGACGGCCCGAGAGCATCATCTCCAGCGCCGCCTGCGCGCCCACGAGGCGCGGCAGGCGCTGCGTGGCCCCCGCACAGGGCATCCCGGCCAGCGCGATCTCGGGCAGCGAAAGGCGCGTGCCCTCGTGGGCCACGCGCGCGTCAGCCGCCACGGCCAGCGACAATCCCACCCCCGCAACCTCGCCACACAGCGCCGCGACCACGGGCTTGGGGCACGAGGCCACGGCGCGGCACAGGTCACCGGGTGTGGGCGCGCGCGGTGCGGTCATGTCCTCCGACAGGTCGAGCCCCGAGGAAAACCCCGTCCCCGTGCCCGCGATCACCACGGCGCGGCAGGCTGCGTCCTGCGCGGCTTCGTCCAGCGCCGCGACGAGCGCCGCGCGCATCTCGGGGACAAGCGCGTTGGCTACGGGCCTGTCGAGCCGCAGCACCAGCACCCCACCGTCGCGCACGCGTTGAACGGTCTCGGTCACGTCTGCCCCGCCTGTTGCCGCCTGTTCGAGGCGATTACAGCGGGAAAGCGCCGCGCGTGCAAGCGCGCTGGCACCGCGGCGTGACCGCTCAGATCGGCATGTTGTCGAATTCGGCCTCGATCGCCTCGCTCAGCAGCTTGGTATGCAGTGCCTTGACGCTGTCCGGCACGGCGCGGCCCTCCTCGCGCAGCTGCGCGATGACGCGACGCACTTGCGGCTCGTGACGATAGCGCGTCTCGGGCGCAGCCACGCCGATCAGGGTCTGGAGACGATCGAGTTCGGCATCAAGGTGAGTCATGGCATTCCTCCCAAAGGCACGACAACCTTAGCGTGTTTTCGTCACGCGATGAATAGGTACCGTGCGCGCGCGACAGAATTGTGAACGGATCACCCCACCTGTGCCGCACATTGGCGGCACAGCGGCGTTTCCGGCAGGACGTCGAGCCGCTCGGCGGAAATCTGCTCGCCGCAGCTCGTGCAGATGCCGTATTGCCCTTCGCGGATGCGGGTGAGCGCGGCGCGGATGCGGGCAATCTCGGCCTCGCCGCTCTGGCCCAGCCGTTCGAGCACCTCGTCGCCCTCGCGTTCCGTGGCAGCCTCCTCCCAGTCGTCGGCGCGCGGCGCATCCAACTCGGCCTCGATGGCGTGCAACCGGGTATCGAGCTGGCGCAGCCGCCGCATCAGCGCGGCGCGGTATATCGCGGTATCAAGCATCGTGGTCCTCCCGTCGTCGCCATATGTATGCGCTCAGGAGCATAGCGGCGGGCGCGCACCGATGCCTTGATGCATGTCAACCGGAGACCGGGGCGAGCGCCGTGCCGCCCTGGGCCGCGGTCGCCGTGCCGTCCATGTCATCGCCGGCATCGGCGCCGCTTGTTCCGTGCCCTAGCATCTCCTGCCCCACCGACTCCTGCCCCATCGTATCATAGGCCTCCGGTGCCGTCGCCATCGCGGTGTCCGGGGCCCCGATCTCCGCGCGGCTGGCTCCGCCGGGCTGCGCGCCCGGCACCCGCCCGGCGGCCCCGGCCCCGGCCCCGGTTGTGCTCGCCGCAGGGGTCGCACGGGGCGCTTCGTCGCCCTCATCCGCGCCTGTTCCCGCCAGCCGCAGGGCGCGCCAGCCATCGCGCCGGCCCAGCCGCCCCTCTGCCGCGACATGGCCTCCTGCGCCAACAAGCCGCACCTTGCCCAGGGTGTCTCTCGCGACCTCGAGCCGCTGACCCACCTTGAACGCCATCGCCGCACGAAGCGGCACGCGAATTCGCGCCAGCACCGCGTCGAGCGCCACCGCTGCCACGTTCTCGAGGTCGCGCGCCGGTGCCCCGCGTCCCGCCGGGGCCACGTCGCGCGCGGGCACGGGCGGCGCGGGCGGCAAGAGCAGATCCAGCCGCCCGGTGCGCAGCCCCGGCCCAAGATCGACCGTGAGCCGGAAAAAATCGAACTCCGGCGCCACGAGCAGCAACGCCAGCGCGCGCGCGTCCTCTACCCGGTCGCCGAAATGAAAGCCGCGCGCCGCTTGGTCCGCCCCGCTCTCGCCCATACCGTCGTCGAACCCCGACAGCAGTGCATCGACGAGCGGCGCGACCATTGCCGCATCGGTTCGTGTGGGCGCGCGCGCGCGCACCTCACCGGGCCGCACGCGCCCAGTGGTCTGCACTTCGACCAGCGCGGCCACCAGCCCCGGGCAAAGCCGCATCGCCGCGCGCGCGCCCGCCGCCCCGTCGAGCAGAAGGTAAAGCCCCTCTGTGCCGAGCGTAGACTCGACCTCGCCCGCCTCGACCCTGCACTGTTCCACCGTCGCAACGACAAGCGGCAGGTCGAGCAGCGTATCCGCAGCGCGTGCCAGCGCCAACCGCAGTGCGCGCACGGGCGACATCACCCGCCGGTCCGCTCCCTCGCGCGCCGCGCGCGTCTTGCGCCTTATGACCGAAGCCTGTCGCTGCTCTGCCATCCGCCCGGGCCGCCCACCTTCTGTGTCCTTGCCAGAGCCTAGGGGCGGCGGGTTACGATTCTCCTAATCTTGGCGCGGCGCTACTGCGCCGCCATCCGCCCCGACAATGGCAAGCTCACACGGAACGCCGGCCCCGTCTGTCCCGGCAGGTAGGAAACGTACCCGCCGAGCCGCGCCATGATTTCGCGGCAGATCGCGAGGCCGAGCCCTGCCCCGCCGGCCTTGGTCTCGCCGATGCGCGAGAATTTCTCGAAGATCATCGCCTGCATCTCGGTCGGAATACCACCACCATTGTCGACGAAATCCACCACGAGCTGGTCCTCGGCGACCGCCGTGCGGATCGAGAGCACCGCCGGATCGGCATCGCAGTATTTGCGCGCGTTGCTGACAAGATTGATGAAAACCTGCGCCAGCCGGTCGAGATCGGTGCTGAGATCCACACGCTCTGCCTCGCGATCGCGGTGGATGATGAAATGCTCGGTCTCGCCGCCCGCGGCGCGCACCGCCCGGTCGATCAGCGCCTCGAGCGTGCCGGATTGCACGTTGAGATCCACCTGCCCGTTTTCCAGCACGCTGAGATCGAGCAGGTCATCCAGAAGCCGGGTGAGCCGCACCGTCTCGTCATGGATGATCGCGGCGTATTTGTGCTTGTCCTCCGCGCTCAGGTCGTCGGTGTCGCGCAGGATTTCCGAGAATGCCCGGATAGAGGTCATCGGCGTGCGCAGCTCGTGGCTGATCTGCGACAGGAAGCCGTCTTTCTGCACGGAAATCTGGGTGAGCTTCTCGTTGGCCTGCCGCAATTGCCGGGCGGTGCGCGCCAGTTCCTGGCTCTTGGCCTCCAACTGGCTGGAATATTCCATGATCTGCGCGGTCTCGTCGGCCACGGCCATCAGGTCGCGCACCGAGACCGCGGCGCCACCAACGATCTGCGCGATCATCGCGTGCGCGGTGGCCGCGCCCACCGACCCGGCGAGCGCGCGCTCCAGCTCCTGCAGGAAATCGGGGCTCGGCTCGGGCAGGTAGCCCGCCACCCCCTGCCGCCCGGCGGCGGCGGAAAACAGCGCCTGCGCCTCGCGCGCGCCCATGATGCGCTGCGCCATGATGAGCAGGTCCTCGCTCTGCGCCATGCCGCCCGACCAGCCCCCCGGCGTGCCGGAATGGTCAAAGACGTTGACGAACTGCGCGCCCTGCAACCGCTCCAGTGGCTGCGGAAAGCTCAAGAGCGATCCCAGCAGGAAGGAGCCGACATTGAACAGAAGCGACCACATCAGTGCGTGCAGCACCGGATCCATCCCCTCGGCCCCAAAGAGCGCGTAAGGCCGCAGCCAGCCGAAGCCCCACGGCCCCGCCTCATGGAGAGCCTCGGACATGAAGACCGCGGGGCCGAAGCTCGGCAGGAACAGGCAGTAAAGCCAGATCGCCGCCCCCGTGCACAGCCCGGCGAGCGCGCCCGTGCGCGTCGCCCCGCGCCAGAACAGCCCCCCCATCAGCGCCGGCAGGAACTGCGCCACGCCAACGAAGGCGATCAGCCCCATCGCCGCCAACGCCGTGCCACCGCCGGAGATTCGGAAATAGACATAGCCCAGGAACAGCACCCCCACGATGCTGATGCGCCGCGCCGTCAGCGCGACGTTGCGCACGTCACCCGACACCATCGCCGCCCCGCCCGAGTAATGCAGCCAGATCGGCATGACGACATGGTTGGACACCATCGTCGACAGCGCGATTGCCGCCACGATCACCATCGAGGTGGCGCTGGAGAATCCGCCGAGGAACGACAGGATCGCCAGGCCGTCCCGCCCCTCCATCAGCGGCAGGGTCAGCACGAAGAGGTCAGGATTGGTCCCCGCCGGCATCACGTCCAGCCCCACCGCCGCGATCGGCAGGACGAACAGGCTCATCAGCATCAGGTAGCCGGGAAACGCCCAGGCGGCGGTGCGCAGATGATCCTCGTCCTCGTTCTCGACCACCATCACCTGGAACATGCGCGGCAGGCACAGGAACGCCATCGCCGACAGCATGGTGAGCCCCACCCAGCGCCCGGCCGAGACATCGAACCGCGCGATCTCGGACGCCTCGATCCGGTCGAGCATGGCGGCGACGCCCCCCGCAAGACCCCAGACCACGAACACGCCCACCGCCAGTAGCGCGCAGAGCTTCACCACCGCCTCCATCGCGATCGCCATGACCACGCCGTGATGGCGCTCGTTGGCGTCCAGGTTGCGGGTGCCGAACAGGATGGTAAAGACCGCCAGCCCCGCTGCCACCCACAGCGCGGTGGACTGCATGTCAGACAGCGGCGCGGTCGGCACGCCCGGCTCGGCAAAGGCCGCAAAGGCCGCGAAAGAGAGCGTCACCGATTGCAGTTGCAGCGCGATATAGGGCGTCGTGCCCACCACCGCGAGCACGGTCACCAGCACCGCCAACAGGTTGGACTTGCCGTAGCGCGACGAAATCAGGTCGGCGATCGAGGTGATGCGCTGGCTGCGCCCCACCCGCACCAGGCGGCGCAGCGTCCACCACCAGCCGATCATCACCAGCGTCGGACCGAGATAGATGGTGACAAATTCCAGCCCGGACCGCGCGGCAAACCCCACCGCGCCATAAAACGTCCAGGCGGTGCAGTAGATCGACAGCGACAGAGTGTAGACGACGGGCGAACGCAGCCACCGCACCCGCCCCTGCCGCGCGGCGCGATCGGCACCGAACGCCACCCCGAAAAGCAGCACCACATACAGCAGGCAGACCAGCACGAGGATGTTGAGAACGGTCATTCCATCCCCCCGCCGTCTCCCTTCGCGCCGCCGCCATCCGCGCCGCCAGCCTCGTCCTCGCCGCCCCGCAGGTGCCGCGATACCAGCCCCGAGACCACGACCAGCACCGCCCAGAGAACGAAGACGTAGATCATCGCCGCCACCGTGCGGGCGCCGCCACCGGCCCCCTGCCACAACAGCGGCACACAGAATAGGACGCCCCCCGCCAGCGGCAGCAGGCGCGCGGCATCGGCCAGCCGGCGGCGTCGATAGCTGCGCCGCGCGAGAAAGACCGACACACGCTCGGGACTCATGTCCCCGCCAGCGCGCGCACCGCGTCGAGCACGTCGGCGTTCGAGAACGGCTTGGTCATGTAACGGCTCGCGCCTGCGCGCTCGGCCATTTCGCGGTCGCGGGTCTGGCCGCGGGCCGTCAGCATCAGCACGGGCACGGTGGCGAAATCGGCATCGGCGCGGATTTCCCCCAGGATGTCATAGCCGCTCTTGCCCGGCAGCATCACGTCGAGAATGATGAGATCGGGCGTGCGCCGTCGCACCGCGTCCATCGCGTCATGACCATTGGCATGGGTCTTCACATCCCAGCCGTCACGCGACAGGATGAAACTCACCGCCTCGATGATGTTTGGTTCGTCCTCGATCAGCAGGACCGTCTTTCCCATACCATCGGCCTCCCCCTCCGATGAGGCGGTGAAAACCGCCACCGCGCAACTATTCCTAAATTACCCCGCGCTGTCAAAAGCCCTCTGCCAGGATCGACGGTTCACGCCGCGCAACACAGGTGGCCAACGGGCAAATCCGACAGCTCACTCCGATCTCGTCGATGGCGCCGCGCACCTCGCCCGGGTCGGGCAGCAACAGCATGTGCGCACGCACCGGCGCCGGCCGGTCGAACCCGGTCGGCCCCTCGGGCCCGGCCACCGCCAGCGCCTCGACCACCTCGCCGCCGCGCCCGGCCTGCCGCACGCGCCTGCGCAACGGAGCAAGCGGCTGCGCCAACGCGAGATAGAGCGGCCAAAGCGCGCAGGCCCCCGCCAGCCGCGGCATCGAGAACCCCTCGATCGGCTTGCGAAAGATCAGCGTGCCCGAGGCGTCGCAAATCACCAGCCCGACCGGCCCGACCTCGGCCTCGGGCATCGCCGCCATCCGCCGGAACACCTGCGCCAGCCCCGCGCCGGTCGCCTCGGCCAGCCGCGCAGGGTTTGGCCCCAGCGTGCGCACCCGCGTGAGGAACGTCGCCATCGGCAGGGCGCGCGCATCTTCGAGATAGCGCGCCAGCACCGCGCCCAGCAGGTTTTGCGCCGGCCCTGACAGCCCGCGCTCGGCCTCTGCACGCACCAGCCGGGCCACCGCCCGGGGCCCCGCCACCTCGCGCTCCAGCTCGGCAAAATGAAAGCCGCGCGCCGCCAGCACCGCGTGCATCTCGTCCTGTGGCGACTGAACCTCCGCGTCGCGGTTGGGGGCGCCCTCCAGGTATTTCACCAGCGCCTGCGCACCCTCGGTGAGACGCGCACTGTCCTCGTTGATGTTGCGGTGAAACCGCGCGGTCCATTCCGGCTCCAGTTCCTCGGTCTCCACCAGGATCGACGAGGTCGAGCGGATCGCAGTCACCGCAGAAATCACCTCGTGCAGCGAATCCGCGAGGAACGGATCATGCGCAAGCCGGTCGGTCAGCGTCTCGATGGTGCGCTCCATTTCCTCGTTGCGTCGGTAGAGCTCGGTCACGAGACCCGCCCAGCCGGGAAAACGCTCGGCGAATTCCTCGGCCCGGTCGCGCTCGGGGCCGGCATCGTCGGCGGCCCCCGCCGCCTCGCGCAGTCCCGCGACCAGCGTCGCCGCCGCCCCCTCGCTCAGCAGCGACGGCTCGACATCGAGCGCGCCGGCGAGCCGCAGGAGCGTCTTGCCGCCGATTCTGCGGCGGTTATGCTCGATCAGGTTGAGGTACGAGGGTGAAATGCCGACCCGTTTGGCGAGGTCAGTCTGCCGTATACCGGCAAGCACCCGTCTCTCACGGATGCGTGTTCCGATCATGAACTTTTCGGGCATGGATTATTTCTCCGCCTTGGGCTGAACTTGCTGCACCTGCGTGACAATTTATTTACAACAAGACGGGGCCGCGTGTCGATTTTTTTACAAAATAAATGTTTCCACAAAGGCGCTTGTTGCGAAATTTTCTGACGAGCCCTCATAATTGACGTGTGCAGGTTTGTCCTGCACCCGGGTCGTGCGGAGGAGCATGCCCCGACCGAATCATAATGGGAGGATTCCATGTCCAAATCGAACTTTACCCGCCGTGGCGTGCTCAAGACGAGCGCCATCGCAGGTGCTGGCGTTGCGCTGCCGACGATATTTACCGCGTCGAGCGCCGCGGCCTACACCAACGAACCCACGGGCAGCACCGTTACGCTCGGCTTCAACGTCCCGCAGACCGGACCCTACGCCGACGAGGGCAATGACGAGCTTCTCGCACAGCAGCTCGCGGTCGAGCACCTCAACGGCGAGGGCGACGGCGGCTGCCTCAACACGTTCACGTCCAAGGCCCTCAAGGGCAATGGCATCCTCGGCAAGAAAGTCGATTTCGTCACCGGCGATACGCAGACCAAGTCGGACGCCGCACGTGCAAGCGCCAAGTCGATGATCGAAAAGGACGGCGCCATCATGATCAACGGCGGCTCGTCCTCGGGCGTTGCCGTGGCCGTTCAGGGCCTGTGCCAGGAGGCGGGCATCGTCTTCATGGCCGGTCTGACGCACTCGAACGACACCACCGGCAAGGACCGCAAGGCAAACGGCTTCCGCCACTTCTTCAACGCCTACATGTCGGCCGCCGCTCTGGCGCCGGTGCTGGCCAAGGAATTCGGCGAGGACCGCCGCGCCTACCACCTGACCGCCGACTACACCTGGGGCTGGACCCAGGAAGAATCGATCAAGGCAGCGACCGAGGCGATGGGCTGGGAGACCGTGAACGCGGTCAAGACGCCGCTCGCGGCGACCGATTTCTCGTCCTACATCGCGCCGGTCCTGAACTCGGGCGCCGACGTGCTGGTGCTCAACCACTACGGCGGCAACATGGTCAACTCGCTGACCAACGCGGTGCAGTTCGGACTGCTCGACAAGATGGCCAACGGCAAGGACTTCAAGATCGTCGTGCCGCTCTATTCCGAACTGATGGCCGCCGGTGCCGGCGAGAACATCAAGGGCGTGCTGGGTTCGATGAACTATAACTGGCAGCTCGACAACGAGGGCTCCAAGGCGTTCGTCAAGTCCTTCGGCGAGAAGTACGGCAAGCCGCCGTCGAACTCGGCACAGACCTGCTACGCGCAGGTGCTGCTCTATGCCGATGCCTGCGAGCGTGCCGGCACGTTCAACCCCTGCGGCGTCGGCGAGGCCCTCGAAGGCTTCGAATTCGACGGGCTGGGCAACGGCCCGACGCTCTATCGCGCTGCCGATCACCAGTGCTTCAAGGACGTGCTTGTCGTGCGTGGTGCACAGAACCCGACCAACCAGTACGACACGCTGGAAATCGTCGAGGTCACGCCGACCGATCAGGTCATGTATGCACCGGATCACCCGATGTTCGGCGGCAAGGAAGCGTCCCTGGGCGAGTGCAACCCGGGCGCCTGAGCCTTCTCGAAAAAGACATCCGGTCGCGCCACCGCGCGCGACCGGACCCGCGCCGCAGCCCGACAGCGATCTGCGGCGCGCTTTCAACCCATAGGTGGGACCGATGGACGTCATTCTTCTGCAAATCCTCAACGGGCTCGACAAGGGGTCTGCCTACGCGCTGATCGCGCTGGGCTTGACCCTGATCTTCGGCACGCTCGGCGTCGTCAACTTCGCGCATGGTGCGCTCTTCATGATCGGCGCGTTCTGCGCGGTCACGTTGCAAAAGTTCCTGTCGCTCAGCCACACGGTCATAGACGAGAGCCAGACCGATTTCCTCGGCAACCCGCTGAAGGTCGAGAAGCCCTATATCATGGACTGGTTCGGCCCCGACATCGGCGGCGGGATCATCGAATGGTCGGTGCCGCTTTCAATCCTGTTCGCAATCCCCGTCATGGTTGCCGTCGGCTTCGCGATGGAACGCGGTCTTATCAAGCACTTCTACAACCGCCCCCATGCCGACCAGATTCTCGTGACCTTCGGCCTGGCGATCGTGCTTCAGGAAATCATCAAGTATTTCTTTGGTGCCAATCCGATCCCCACCCCGGCCCCCACGGCGCTGTCGGGCAGTATCGACCTGGGCGTGATGATCGGCTTCGAGGTCAACGAAATCGTCTACCCGCTCTGGCGCATGGTCTATTTCGCCTTCGCGGCGGTGATCATCGGCGCGGTGTTCGCCTTCCTGCAATTCACCACCTTCGGCATGGTGGTGCGCGCCGGCATGGCCGACCGCGAGACGGTGGGCCTCCTTGGTATCAACATCGACCGCCGGTTCACCATCATGTTCGGCATCGCCGCGGCGGTCGCGGGGCTGGCGGGGGTGATGTATACCCCGATCAACCCGCCCAACTATCACATGGGCATGGATTTCCTCGTGCTCAGCTTCGTTGTTGTGGTCGTGGGCGGCATGGGCAGCCTGCCCGGGGCCGTCCTCGCCGGGTTCCTTCTGGGCATCCTCGAAAGCTTTGCCTCGACAACCTGGGCCACCACCACCATCCCTGGCATCAACCAGGTTATCATATACCTTGTCGCCATCGTCGTCCTGCTGACCCGCCCGCGCGGTCTGATGGGACGCAAAGGCGTGATGGAGGAGTGACCCCATGTTTGGACTGAACAAGAAAGACGCGCTTCTCTTCCTCGTCGTCATCGGGATCACGCTGCTGGCACCGTTCCTGCTCAACCCCTTCCCCGAAGGCAGCGGCATGGCACAGTTCAACGCGGGCTACCCGGACCTGCTCCAGCGGTTCGCGATCTACGGCATCTTCGCCATCGGCTTCAACATCCTCTTCGGCCTCACCGGCTATCTCAGCTTCGGGCACGCGGCCTTTCTCGGCGTGGGCTCCTACGCCGCGGTCTGGATGTTCAAGCTCTTCACCTACAACGTAGTGCCCGCCATCGCCTTTGCGGTAATCATCGCGGCGATCTTCTCGGTGCTGATCGGCTACATCTCGCTGCGCCGGTCGGGGATCTACTTCGCGATCCTGACGCTGGCCTTCGCGCAGATGTCCTTTGCCCTGGCCTATTCGGTGCTGTCGAACCCCAAGTTCAACCTCACCAACGGCGAAACCGGGCTGCAGGTCTACAGCAATGACCTGCAGATGTTCCACCGCACGGGGCTGCCCGACATGCCGCATATCTTCGGTCTGTCGGTACGCGCCAGTTACGAGCTGGAGCTGGGCGCTTGGTCCTTCACCTTCAACGTCGGATACTACCTCTGCGCCCTCATCATGCTGATCGCCTTCTACTTCGCGATCCGGCTGTTCCGCTCGCCCTTCGGGATGATGCTGCGCGCGATCAAGTCCAACAACACCCGCATGACCTATACCGGCCTCAACGCCAAACCCTACGCGCTCGCGGCCTTCGTGATCTCGGGCATGTATGCCGGGCTCGCAGGCGGCCTGCTGGCGGCCATGGACCCGCTCGCGGGGGCAGAGCGCATGTTCTGGACGGCCTCCGGCGAGGTGGTTCTGATGACGATTCTCGGCGGTGCGGGCACGCTGATTGGCCCGGTTCTGGGCGCGGGCCTGATCAAGTACATGGAAAACATCGTCTCCAAGATCAACGACAACGTCCTGCACCAGTGGTTCGCCTTCCTGCCCGACGGGATGGAGGATGCGGTTGTCGCCCTCATCCACCCGTTCGTGGGCAAGGGCTGGCACCTCACGCTGGGCATGATCTTCGTGCTGGTGGTGATCTTCCTGCCGGGCGGCCTGGTCGAAGGTGGGCAACGCATCGCACGTCTCTTCCGCGGCAAGAAGGCCCGCGAGGCCGAGAAATCCTCTCAATCCAACCCCGCGGAATAAGGAGCGCACGACATGGGCATTCTCGAAGTCAAGAACGTCAACAAGCGCTTCGGCGGGTTGCAGGCGCTCGGCGACGTCAACCTCAGCATCATGGAGAACAGCGTCCACGCCATCATCGGTCCCAACGGCGCGGGCAAGTCCACCCTGCTCAACGTCCTGATCGGCAAGCTCATCCCCGATACCGGCTCGGTCATGTTCCAGGGCCAGTCGGTGCTCGGGCGCAAGCCCTACGAGATCAACCAGATGGGCATCTCCCGGGTCTTCCAGACGCCAGAGATCTTCGGTGATCTCTCGGTGCTGGAGAACATGATGATCCCGATCTTCGCGCGTCGCGACGGCGTGTTTCGCATGCACGCCTACGAGAACTCCTCGAACGAGCGCGAGATCGTTGACCAGGCCGAGACCATGCTCGAAAACCTCGGCCTCGCCGAGCAGCGCCACGATCACTCGGCCTCGATGTCGCGCGGCAACAAGCGGCGTCTGGAAATCGGCATGTGCCTCGCGCAGGAGCCCAAGCTTCTGCTGCTCGACGAGCCGACGGCGGGCATGGCGCGCGCCGACACCAACAACACCATCGACCTGCTCAAGCAGATCAGTGACGAGCGCGACATCACCATCGCGATCATCGAGCATGACATGCACGTGGTGTTCTCGCTCGCCGAGCGGATCACCGTGCTGGCGCAGGGCTCGCCACTGGTCGAGGACACCCCCGAAAACATCAAGGGCCATCCCAAGGTGCGCGAAGCGTATCTTGGCGAGAGCGCCTGACGAGGAGCGCGCACAATGAACGTCAAACCCGACTTTTCCAAGGGCGTGAGCCACGCCGAGACCGCCCCCGCCTTTCTCTCCGTGTGGAACATGGAGAGCTATTACGGCGAGAGCTATATCGTGCAGAACATTAGCTTCAACGTCCACGAGGGCGAAATCCTTGCGCTTCTGGGCCGCAACGGCGCGGGCAAGACCACCACGCTGCGCTCGATCGCGCGGATGGACAGCCCGCAGTTGGCGCATGGCGAGATCTGGCTCGATCACCAGCCGCTTCACAAGATGAGAAGCCACGAGGCGGCGGCCGCGGGCATCGGCCTCGTACCCGAGGACCGGCGCATCATCCCCGGCCTCACCGTCGAGGAAAACCTGCAACTCGCGCAGATCGCTCCGCCCGTGGGCTGGTCGATCGATCGGCTTTACGAGCTGTTCCCGCGCCTGCGCGAACGCCGCGACCAGGAAGGCACGACACTTTCGGGCGGCGAACAGCAGATGCTCGCCGTGGCCCGGGCGCTGGCTCGCGACATCAAGGTGCTGTTGCTCGACGAGCCCTACGAGGGCCTCGCCCCGGTGATCGTCGATGAAATCGAAAAGACCCTGCGCGTCATCAAGGAACAGGGCATCACCACGATCATCGTCGAACAGAACGCCGTGCGCGCGCTGGAACTTGCGGATCGCGCGGTGATCCTCGATACCGGCGGCATCGTGTTTGACGGCACCGCCGCCGAAGTGCTTGAAGACGAAGAGCTTCGCAGCGAGTATCTGGCCATCTGAGGCCAGCGCTTCCGCCCAGCCGTCTTTCTCCCTGTTGACAGCGGGGCGGCTGTCGTCTTCGATCCAACCGCATCAGCGAGGAGGAGCCATCATGTCCGATCAAACCTATGCCCCAAGCGCGGATTTCGCCGCCAATGCCCATATCGACGCCGCGAAATACAAGGAAATGTACGCCGCCTCGATCAATGACCCAGGGGCGTTCTGGCGCGAGCACGGGCAGCGGATCGACTGGATCAAGCCCTACAGCCGCGTCAAGGACGTGAATTACGAATTCGGCAACGTCTCGATCAAGTGGTTCGAGGATGGCACGCTCAACGTCGCCGCCAACTGCATCGACCGGCATCTGGCGACACGCGCCGACCAGACCGCGATCATCTGGGAGCCCGACGATCCCACCGACGATGCCCGGCACATCACCTATCGCGAGCTTTACGACAACACCTGCCGCATGGCCAATGTTCTCAAGGGCATGGGCGTGGGTCGCGGCGACCGCGTCGTGCTCTACCTGCCGATGATCCCCGAGGCCGCCTATGCCATGCTCGCCTGTGCGCGCATCGGCGCCATCCACTCGGTGGTCTTCGCCGGCTTCTCGCCCGATGCCCTCTCGGCGCGGATCAACGGCTGTCAGGCCAAGGTCGTCATCACCGCCGACGAGGCCCCGCGCGGCGGGCGCAAGACGGCGCTCAAATCCAACACCGACGCGGCGCTCCTGCATTGCTCGGACAAGGTGAAATGCCTCGTCGTCAAGCATACCGGCGGTCAGACCACCTGGATTGACGGGCGTGACCACGACTACAACGCACTGGCCGCCGAGGCCGCCGCCGACTGCCCGCCCGAGGAAATGAATGCCGAGGATCCGCTCTTCATCCTCTACACCTCCGGCTCGACGGGGCAGCCCAAGGGCGTGGTGCACACCTCCGGCGGCTATCTCGTCTATGCCGCGATGACGCACGAGCTGGTGTTCGACTACCACGAGGGCGACGTGTTCTGGTGCACCGCCGATGTCGGCTGGGTCACCGGCCATAGCTATATCGTCTACGGGCCCCTCGCCAACGGCGCGATCACCCTGATGTTCGAGGGCGTGCCCACCTACCCGGACGCCTCGCGCTTCTGGCAGGTCTGCGACAAGCACAAGGTCAACCAGTTCTACACCGCCCCCACCGCGATCCGTGCATTGATGGGGCAAGGCACCGAATATGTCAGCAAATGCGATCTGTCATCGCTCAAGGTACTGGGCACCGTGGGCGAACCGATCAACCCAGAAGCGTGGAACTGGTATAACGACAACGTCGGAAAAGGCCGCTGCCCCATCGTCGATACCTGGTGGCAGACTGAAACCGGCGGTCACCTGCTGACCCCCCTGCCCGGCGCCATCGCCACCAAGCCCGGCAGCGCCACGCTGCCGTTCTTCGGGATCGAGCCGGTCGTGCTGGAGCCCGAGTCGGGCAAGGAAATCACCGACACCGAAGCCTCCGGCGTGCTCGCGCTCAAGGATAGCTGGCCCGGGCAGATGCGCACCGTCTGGGGCGATCACGAACGCTTCGAGGCGACGTATTTCCAGCAATACAAGGGCTATTACTTCTCCGGCGACGGCTGCCGCCGCGATGCCGACGGCTATTACTGGATCACCGGCCGCGTCGATGATGTCATCAACGTCTCGGGCCACCGCATGGGCACCGCCGAGGTGGAATCCGCCCTCGTCGCGCACCCGCAGGTCGCCGAGGCTGCGGTCGTGGGCTATCCGCACAATATCAAGGGTCAGGGCATCTACGCCTACGTCACCCTGATGAACGGGGTCGAGCCCTCCGAGGACCTGCGCAAGGAACTCGAAAAATGGGTCCGCACCGAGATCGGCCCCATCGCCAAACCCGACCTGATCCAGTGGGCCCCCGGCCTGCCCAAGACTCGGTCGGGCAAGATCATGCGCCGCATCCTGCGCAAGATCGCCGAGAACGATTACGGCTCGCTCGGCGATACCTCGACGCTGGCCGATCCGTCGGTGGTGGACGACCTGATCGAAAACCGCATGAACCGCGGCTGAGACCCCCCCCCCGGGCCCGGCCCGGGGGCGCCCCCCTTCCTCCCGCACCGTCATCCCCGGGCCCGACCCGGGGACCTCTCCCGCCAAGAGCGCGCCCGCCCGAACCGGGTGATGACACCACGTACCCGCCACCTTGAGAACAAACCATAAACATTCTATCTTCGCCCCATGACCGCCCTCGCCCGCATCCCGCGTCCCGCCTCCGCCATAACCGGCCCGCTTGCCCTCGCCTCCGGCCGGCTGCACGAGGGTTGCGGCCCCGCGCGGCACACATGGGCGATGCTGGTGGCGGGCGCGCTTGCAGGCCCGGTGCTGTGGATCGCCCCCGCCTGGGCCACCGATCGCCCCGAGCCCTGCGGCTTCGCCCGCTTCGCCGAGCCCGGTCGGTTTCTCTTCGTCACCCCAGACCACCGCCCCGACCTGCTGTGGTGCATGGAAGAGGCACTGCGCAGCGGCGCGGCGCCGCTCGTGGTGGCGGACTTGCCGGGCCTCCCCGGCCTCACCCCCGTCCGCCGCCTGCACCTCGCCGCCGAGGAGGGCGGCAGCCGCGCGGCCCAGCCGCCCCTCGGGCTGATCCTGACACCGGGCGAGGGCGGCGCGCCGGGGGTCCAGAGCCGCTGGCACATGGCCCCCGCCCATCTGCCCCATGCCGACCGCTGGCACCTCGCCCGCCGCCGCGACCGCAGCGCCCCACCCGCCGACTGGCACCTCTCGGGCCACCCCAGCGCCTGGGCGTTCAACAAGATGTGATGGCCCCGCGGCCCCGCCCGCCCTATCAAGGGGCATGATCCGCCTCGCCCTCGCGCTCATCGCTACGCAGGCCCTCGCCGCGCCCGAGGCCTACCGCCTCGACACCGCGCGCTCGGTCGTGGCCTTCACCTACGATCTCGCCGGGAACGCGGGGCGCGGCACCATGCCCGTCGCCTCCGCCGACATGGCGCTCGACCTCGCGAACCCGCCGCAAAGCCGCGTCACCGTCACCCTCGATGCCAGCGGCGCGCGGGCCGGGTTCTTCCTCGCCACGCAGGCGATGAAGGAGTCGCAGGGCCTCGACACCGCGCGCCACCCCTTGATTACCTTCCGCTCCACCCGCATCACCGGCACGCTGAGCGAGGCGCGGGTCGAGGGCCTGCTCACCGTCCGCGACACCACCCGCCCGGTGATGCTTCAGGCCGGTCTCTATCGCCAGCGCGGGACCGACCCAGCGGACCTCACCCGCCTCACCGTCCTGCTCACTGGCCAGATTGACCGCCACGCCTTCGGCGTCACCGGCTTTTCGGACCTCGTCGGCCCGACGATCAGCCTGCGCATCGTGGCGCGGATCGAGCGGTAGGGGTGAGGCACATAAGGTGTTTGATTCCATGACTTTATGGGGCAATCCGGCGCGAGCCGGGGCTGCTGTTCGCGGGTGTGAACCGGCCGGGGACGCGGGTGGAGAACCTCGACCGGCATTTTACCGAGGCGGCGGGGGGCGGGTGAAAACCGGGGGCTGTGGCGCGTCGGTATCCTGTCGGTATTGCGTCGGTGGCGGCGCACGGGGGGCGAGGGCCGCGTTAACGGGTCCCGTGAGAGGGTGCCCCCCCGCAACCCCGGAGTGCCCGCATGGCCCGCATCACCAAGACCCAACGCCTCGCCCGCGACACGCTGTTGCGCGACCTCATCCACCTGAACCGCGACGACTGGATCGACGCCACGCTGCCGGACGTGGTGCCCGACGCCTGGCACACGCTGGAGGTCGATCTGGATGTCGAGGAGCCGCGCGAGAAGGTGACGCTCTACCTCGACCGGTCGGTGGCGCGGTTCTACCGCGGGATGGGGCGGGGCTACCACGCGCGGATCAACCGGCTCTTGCGGACATGGGCGCAGATGAAGATCGCGGGGGAGGTGCAGCTGGATGCGTATCTCGCGAAGCGGGTGGGGGGTGATGAGGGGGAGGATTCGGGG